>JAFEBB010000041.1 GCA_018266075.1 Deltaproteobacteria bacterium
TCGGCATCAGCAACGACAACGCCGTGGTCATGGGCTCGCTCGACAAGGAGCTCATTCGCCAGGTGATACATAAGAATCGGCAGCAGATTCAATACTGCTACGAAATTCAGCTCACAAAGTCGCCGAACCTCGTGGGCAAGGTGGCGGTCAGCTTCGTCATCGGGCCTGAAGGAACAGTGCAGTCGAGCCGGGTCGCCTCAAGCACCTTCAACAATCCCGAGCTCGAGCAGTGCATCGCCGCGCGATTCAAGAGTTGGCTGTTCCCGAAGCCGAAGGGTGACGGAATCGTCAACGTGACCTATCCCATCATCCTCAACAAGGCCGCGCCCTAGGAGGATCCAGCCATGCCCGACTTCAGCACCCTCAAGATCGACGCCGATCCGCAGAATCCACGCATCGCGCGACTGATCCTCAATCGGCCCGAGCGGCTCAACGCCATCGCCGAGCAAACCCCGCGCGAGCTGCGCGAGGCGATCGACTGGGCCAATTCACAAGATCAAATCCACGCGATCGTCATCGAAGGCGCAGGGAAGGGCTTCTGCGGCGGCTATGATCTTTCGCATTTCGGTGCCGGCCAGATCGATCATCCCTGCCAGCAGGAGAAACAGCCGTGGGATCCGATGGTCGATTACGCCTTCATGAAGCGGAACACCGAAGACTTCATGAGCCTCTGGCGCAGTCCGAAGCCCACCATCGCCAAGGTCCACGGCCACGCCGTCGCAGGTGGCAGCGACATCGCGCTCTGCTGCGATCTGCTGGTGATGGCCGAGGACGCTCGCATTGGCTACATGCCCACGCGCGTCTGGGGTTGCCCCACGACGGCGATGTGGACCTTCCGCCTCGGCCCCACGCGCGCCAAGCAGCTCATGTTTACCGGCGACACCATCGATGGACGAACCGCGCTCGAGTGGGGCTTGGCCAATGTGGTCGCGCCGGCCGACGAGCTCGAGGCCGCGGTGCGCAAGCTCGCCGACCGCATCTCCGGGGTTCCGCGCAGCCACCTCGCGATGCACAAGATGGTCGTGAACCAGGTGATGCTCACCATGGGCCTCGAGCAAACCCAGAGCCTGGCCACGCTCTTTGACGGCATCACCCGACACAACCCCGAAGGCCTCTGGTTTCGTCGCTACGCACAGGCGGAGGGCTTCAAGGCCGCAGTCCAATGGCGCGACAGCGGGAGGCCGATTCCCGAGGGCGACGAGGCGCGCGAGGAGATTCGGAAGCTCGAATCCAAGCGCGGCGCTTGAGCCAAGTCGGTAGTGTTGAGTCTTCAGTGCAGCGAGGATTCCGGATGCGGACGGCGCGGTACGTGTGGCTCGTGGCATCGCTGACCCTCGCAGCGTGCGGCGGCACGGGCGTGGTGGGTTCCGACGGCGGCGCGCAGCATCCCCTCGACGGCGGCCTGGACGCTGGCGGAATCGACGCGGGCCAAGCGCCGCTCGATGCCGGCCCTCCGACCGATGCCGGAAACGACGCAGGCGAGCAGGGTGATGCAGGGCCGCATGACGCGGGACTTGTCGACGCCGGCCCGGCTGACGCGGGTGGGCCGCTGGACGCCGGACCCACCGACGCAGGGCCCTTCGACGCCGGCTCCACGACCTCCTGGCCAGGACCGCAAGCGAGCATCGTGACGGTGCCTGGCTCGAGCGAGATTCACCTCGAGGTAAACGGACAGCAGTTCCAGCCGGTATTCGTGAGCGTCAATCCACAAGCCATTCAGGATCCCTCGGGCTGGCAGACGCTGCTCGCCGAGGTGGATCTGGCGAGCACGCAGGGCATGCCGGTCATTGATCTCATGCTGGGCAATCGTTCGCCGGCGTTTCTGGATCAGCTCGCCCAGGAGCTTGGCAATCGACAAGTTTATCTGTGGCTTCGCTTCGACTCATGGGTGCCCGAGCTGGCCAACGTGAGCCCGCCACTCTTGCAAGACACCGCCGGCGACGAGGCGCCGGGCTATCGCCAGACCTACGCGTACGGGCACTCCCAGACCTGGACGAGCATTCCCTTCTACTCGAGCCTCAACGCCGACTGGCTCGCTGCCGAGCAGCTCGCGCTCGCGGAGCTCATTGCGGACATCAGCCAGTCGGCGATTGCGGACCGGGTCATCGGCCTGCGGCCGACCTACATGGCAGGTGGGGAGTGGTTCCAGCCGCCGATTGCGTTCCACGACAACACGCTCGACGAATCGCCGCCGAACGCGTTCCCCTGGAGCAATCCCGACGTCTATTCGCTGTGGGATTACGGCACGGCGGAGCAGTCGGACTTCGCGAGCTGGCTCACCGCGAATGGCTACGGGCCGATCGCGTTTCCGACGCCGACCGAGCGCGTCGAGCCCACCTTGGGCCGCACGTTTGTGCTCGACGGCTCGGGCGCAGGGCTGGGCGCCGCGCTGTACCACCGCTTCGAGTCCGAGCGGGTGGCGGCGCTCCAGGACGCGCTCGCGCAGACGATCAAGCAGCTCACCGGCGGCAGGGCGCTGGTGATGATGAACAACGCCTACCTGTATTCACTATGTCATTACAACGGCTCGTACCACACGGCATTCGAGAAGCTGCAGCAGAGCGCGTCGATCGACGCGATCGCCGCGCCTTACAACTACGACACGGCGGGTGCGCGGCACGTGGGCAATCCGTTCATTCCGCACGGTCCGATGGACAGCCCGGCGTTGCACGGGAAGCTTTGGATCCACGAGGACGACAGCCGGCCGTACTGGAGCACCGACGGCTTCCGGACCACGAACACCTGGGCCGAGGACCGTGCACTGCTGCTGCGAAATGCAGTGACGAGCACGGTGCACGGCAACGCGCTCTACTTCTTCGACCTGGACAATCAAGGTTGGTTTGGCGGCGACCCGACGTACGCGAGCGAGACGCAGTCTCTCTATGCAGAGCTTCAGCAGCTGCTGCCCAAACTCGACGGGCATCTCATCAATGACGGCCCTGTGAAGCCCGAGATCGCCATCTTCATCGATGACACCTCGTATCAGCTGTATCCCGAGTTCGGCATGGATGGCGCGTCGAGCTATGGGACGTCGAATGCGTTGGTGCTGAGCATGGTGGAGAAGATCGCCAACCTGGGTGCGCCGGTTCGCTATTACCTGCTCGATGATCTCGGAAGTGCCAACCTCGACATCAGCGCGTTCAAGGCGGTGTTCTTCTTGAACACGCCGCGAATCACCCAGGGCCAGCGCGCGCAGATCCAGTCGCGGCTGATGAATTCGAATCGCACGTTGTATTTCCAGTTCGTCGCCGGGCTCTTCGACGAGAACCTCGTGCCCGACTGGTCGCTGGCGGCGGGCTTCTCGCCGGGGGGCGCCAGCCTGAGCGACATCGAGAGCTCGACGAGCACCTCGATCACGACCTCGGCGGGGAGCGGCTACACCCTCGCGTACTCACCGCGCGGCGCGGACGCGACGAGCCTCGCGTCGCTTGCTGACAGTGCGGGCGTGCATCGCTACGCGAACGGTGCCGTCGTGGATGGCGCGGGCTCGGTGCTGATGGTTCACGGCGCGAGCGGAACGCCGACGATCAGCCTCGCGCAGCCGCAGCGCGTGGTGGATCTGCTCCACGGCGCGGAGGTCTGCGAAAACTGCACGTCATTCGGACTCGATTTCACCACGCCGGACACGCAGGTGCTGGATCTCGCGCCCAAGCGGCGGTTGTTCAAGTACGAGTTCTCGCCCGGCTCGGTGGGCGGCGACATCACCACCGACGAGCTGACCTACTGTGGAATCGCCGATGCGACGGTTCTTCAGAACTGCGGCTTCACCGGCGCCGACTATGCAAATGCGCCACTGACCTCGTACGGCCAGCTCGGACTCACGTACATCGGCGACTGCAGCTGCACACCCGGCGTGCCTTGAATCAAGCCCTGAACCTACGGGCGAACCGACACCTTCGGCTCCGACAGGCTCTGCGGCGTCCAGTCGTAGGTCGCCAGCTTCTTCCCATTTCGCATGGTCACGCCTGCGCGCTGCCAGGTCACGCCGTCGCGCACGCCATCCGGAGAAACCTGGATGCGCACGACGCCCGCCGCGCGCACGTCCAACACTTCGCCAGAGTCCGAGACGCCGTCGCTGTTCTGGTCGGTCCACAGAACCAGCCCGGCCAGCTCGTCGCCGGACAGCGCGCCGTCTCCATCGTCGTCCAGCAGCGCCAGGGGCTCGTAGCCGTCGCGCCACAGGCCCCACCAGGTCACGTTCCCGAAGAGCTGCCGGCCGTCGCGAATGCGTCCGCAGCCGTCCGGATCCCACGCCAGGAACGCCGCCGTCGGCCGCAGCCAGGGCCACGCCCGATTCCGATCGAGGCCGTCCAGGTCGAAGTGCCGATGCGCCTGCGAATCCACATGCGGCACGAGCGCGTCGCTGCCGTCCAGGAGCACGACGACGGGCGAGATCGCCCGCGGCGCCTTCTCGGTCTTGTCCCGGTACGCTTTCAGCTCCGCCAATTCCTTCTGCGACGCCGCGTCCGACTTGCCGGCGAGCAGGCGCGCGATGCCGTCGGCGGCTTCGAGGTCGAGGTCGGGGCCGATGCCGCGGGCAGGGTGGGCGTCATCCACCTTGGTCCGCGCGAAGACCTTGCGCCACGCGGCCAACGCGTCGGCCGCGCCCTCGTGATTCGGCGAGCGCGCTGCGCGTTCCTCGAGAGCCCAGGCCAGCGACACCTGGGGGCGGACGTCGTTGGCGTCGAGCTTCACCGCGCGCTCCAACTCCGCGATGGCAGCGTCGAGCTCCGCGGCCGGGCCCTTTCCAGGCGGCGCACCGCGGCCCGGGTCATCGAAGTAGAGATACGGCGTCTGCTTCTCTCCGCCGATGAGCCGAACGTCCGTTTCGCCTCCGTAGGTCAAGAGGTGAAGGCGGCCGAGGGTGAAGTGACCCTGCTCATCGTCGGGATGGGCCTTGACGTAGCGCTCCACATTGTTGAGCGCGCGCGCCATGGGCGCAGGTTCCGGCGGCATCATCGGCTTGGCCGCGGCATGGGACGCCCCGGCGAGCACCAGCGAGGAAATCACCCAGCGACGCATGCGGTTCCCTTCCTTCGGCTCGGTCGAGCGGGTTCTCCTCGAGGATAGGTCAAACCGTGACCGCGTCTCACCTGGCGCAGAAGCTCGTGAGGTGGCGGCGAACGCGCGGAGACCAGGTGGTGTTCGGCCCGCCAGGCACGAAGTCCTCCGAACGCACGAACGCGGGCGGTATGCTCGAGCACGCCTCCGGAGGAATAAGAAATGACGACGAATCGCCAGGTGCGCCTCGCCGCGCGCCCCATCGGGCTCCCCAAGCGCAGCGACTGGAACTTCACCGAGGAAGCCGTGGCCCAGCCGGCCGATGGCCAGGTGCTCGTGAAGGTGTCGCACATCTCGCTCGATCCTGCGATGCGCGGCTGGATGAACGAGGGGAAGTCCTACATTCGTCCCGTGGACATCGGCGAGGTGATGCGCGCGGGCGGCGTCGGCGAGGTCATCGCGTCGAAGCATCCCGGCTTCGCCGTGGGTGACCCCGTCACCGGGACCTTCGGCGTGCAGCAATATGCGCTCGCCGATGGCAAGGGCGTGCGCAAGGTTGATACCAAGTTTGCATCGCTCTCGACGTACCTCGGCGTGCTCGGTGCGCCCGGGATGACGGCCTACTTTGGATTACTCGATATTGGAAAGCCTCAGCCGGGCGAGACCGTCGTGGTCTCGGGCGCCGCGGGCGCGGTGGGTGCCGTCGTCTGCCAGATTGCAAAGATCAAGGGATGCCGCGTGATCGGCATCGCGGGCGGACCCGACAAGTGCAAGTACCTCGTGGAGGCGCTCCACTGCGACGCCGCCATTGACTACAAGAACGAGGACATCAAGGCAGGGCTCAAGAAGCATTGTCCTGATGGCATCCACGTCTATTTCGACAATGTCGGCGGCGAGATCCTCGACGCGTGCCTGGCGCGGCTCGCGATGCACGCCCGAATCATCATTTGTGGTGCGATCTCTCAATACAACGCCACGACGCCGCCGAAAGGCCCTGCGAACTACCTCTCGCTGCTCGTCAATCGCGCGAGCATGACGGGGATGGTCGTCTTCGATTATGCGGCGCGCTACGGCGAAGCGGCGAAGGAGATGGCAGGCTGGATCGCCGCGGGCAAGCTCGTGCACAAAGAAGATGTCGTGAGCGGCGGCATCGATGCGTTCCCGGAGACGCTCCTCAAGCTCTTCAAGGGTGAGAACTTCGGGAAGCTGGTGTTGGCACTGTAGAGCCCGGCGCGCGTTCGAGGTTTACAAATGACTCAGCTTCTCTCTGGAAAAGCCGCGCTGGTCACCGGCGGTGGTGCGGGCATCGGTCGCGCAACCGCGCTCGCCTTTGCGCGCGAAGGCGTGCAGGTCGTGGTCTCCGACATCGACGCAAAGGGTGGTGAGACCACCGTCGAGCAGATCCGCGCGGCCGGCGGCAAGGCCACCTTCATCCGCTGCGACGTCACCCGCGACGCGGAGGTCAAAGCGCTCCTCGAGGGCACCCTCGCCGCCTACGGGAGGCTGGACTACGCCTTCAACAACGCCGGCATCGAGATCGAGAAGGGCAAGCTCGCCGACGGCGAGGAGAGCGAGTTCGACGCCATCATGGCCGTCAACGTGAAGGGCGTCTGGCTGTGCATGAAGCACGAGCTGCCCATCATGGTCGCCCAGGGCGGCGGGGCGATTGTGAATACGTCCTCCGTGGCCGGGCTCCTGGCTGCGCCCAAGATGAGCATCTACGCCGCGTCGAAGCACGCGGTGCTCGGGCTCACGCGCTCCGCGGCCATCGAGTACGCAAAGAAGAATGTGCGAATCAACGCGGTGTGCCCCGCCGTCATCGACACCGACATGTTCCGCCGCGCGTACGAGGCAGATCCGAAGAAGGCCGAGTTCGCCGCCTCCATCCACCCCGTAGGACGCGTGGGCCGGGTCGAGGAGGTCGCCGCCGCCGCGCTGTACCTCTGCAGCGACAACGCGGGCTTCACCACGGGCGTCGCACTGCCTGTCGACGGCGGCGCGACGGCGATCTGATCCAGCGTATGGTTGTTGGAGGTGCTGCTTCTCGTCCAAGCGCCGGTCGGCCTGATCGCGCGCTTGTTCGGGCGTCGAGCCGAGCCGGTGCACGGACACGAGCATCGTTGCCCGGCTCGTCGACGTGCGAACCCTGGCGCTCGCTTATTTGATGGAGCTGACCGTCTCGGGCGACGTGAGCTGCCCTCCATGGCACCGAGGTTCGTGCAGCTCGTTCCAATGGCGTGCTCGCACGAACCTTTGTGCATGATGCGCGCGAGCTGTTCGTCCTTGGCCACGCCACGCCCGAGCTCATGGGCGATGGCCTCGGTCATGACGAGCGGGAGCAGATCATCAAGAACGTGGATCGGCGTTCGAGGGCGCGGCGATGCCGCGATTCCGGCTGGAAGGCGAGCTTGAACGCCGCGCGGGCAGTGCCTCTCGCGCCCGCAACTGAGATACTGATTCAAGATGCGCGAGGCGCCACTGAGCCCACACACGACAATCCTGCAGCAGCTCGACGCCATGGGACCCGCCGCCTGGGTTGCGGGTTGTGTACTCATTCTCTCGCTCGCGACACACGGAGCATGGCTCGCGCGCGATGTCGGCAAGCGGCTCGACGCGGCGGCGCTGGGTGTGATGTTGAAGAAGCTCATCGAGGCGGGCAACGCGGAGCGCGCGTTGAAGCTCGCCAAGGCACATGATGGTCCTGCGTGTCGGCTGGCGCGGATTGGAATTGCAGCCCGTCTTCAGGGCGCCAACTTCACAGCGCCGCTCGAGGAGGCGACGCCGCAGCTGTTGGCCGAGGCGCGCGCAGGATTGGTGCCAAGCCTCGCTCTGGGATGCGTGGCGATCGCCCTCGGCGGTTGGCTGCTCATGAATATCGTTTCGGTCGGCGCTCGCTCGGAGCTGCGAACCCTGGCCATCGTGGGGGTGGGCGCGGTGGTCACGCTGCAGATCGTGAACGGTCGTCGTTGGCGGGCATGGCAACGGGAGCTCGATGCCGTGGCCAATGCGGTGTGCGACCTCTGAACGGTCACGAGTGGCCCAGCCTCATCCTCGACAAGCCATGAAGCCAGCACGCGCTGGGCAAGCCTGTCTCAGCGCGTCGGTGGCACGGAGGCCCACGCCTCCACCGACTCCTCCAAGGCCCAGCGCCCGTCTTTCTTGGCGAGGGTGAGAAGCAATCCACGGTGTCCGGAGTCCAGCTGGAGCAGCGCTTCATCCGCCCCAGCGCAGAGCGGAGCGATGGAGAGCTCCAGGCGACCTCGCCGGGCGTGCGAATCGGGATGCGGCGACGGGCTGTGCTTCTCGAACTCCACGGCTCCAATCGTCTGTGACACATCGACCCGATTATCGAGCGGAGGCGCATCACCGGGCCGGCCCTCGGCGGGGGCTTGAACCGGGGTCCAAGAATGGCCCTGCGGACTGCAGAAGCACGGCGAGGGCATGTACGAAACCATGAGCAGGTACCTGCCCGTAGACTCCGCTGCCGCGATCTGGTTCGCCTCCACGAGCGCGATCAGGTCGCCGACCGGGACGCCACCCACGGACAGTTGAGCGGCAGCCGGGTCATCGGGCGAGAGGATGCTCACGCCTGGGGGAATGCCCCGGTGAGCCGTCGAAACGCACCCGAGCAGAAGCGGCGCCAATGCGACGGACAGCAAAGTGGTCGTCCACGGCCTCAATGCGAGCCTCATTGGCGAAGGATACGTCGAAGTCCGGCGGCGAGGGCGACCGTGGTGGCTCCCTGCCACTGGGGACCACCAAGCTTGACCCTGGAGAGGTACTGTTGAGTCCGCCTACTCAGTTGCGGATGAGAAGGCGCCCCGTGGCCGGTTCTCCATCGCCCCGGCCAGGTGCCGCGGCCACCCACACGGCCGTGATATGCCAACGGCACATGGTCATCCCAATTCTGGGCTTCGTGCTGCTCGCCGCGGTGGTGGCATTCGGCGTCATGGGGGCTCGCAGCGGGCGCAACGATCCGGCGGTCCCCTCGTGCCCGACCTGCCAGACCCCATTGGTCAATCGCGGCTTCCTCGGTTGGAACGGAGGAAAGGCCGGCGACTTGAACATGGTGACCACGGGCGTCGCTGCTCCGTCGGAGGCGTTCATCGCCGGGTTGCGCGCTGCCGCGAAGGCTGCGCCCATCGAGAACACGCGTTTGGTCGGCGCACTCAACCTCTTCGAGTGCTCCGCCTGCCATGCACAGTTGCTCGACGAGCGCGGGCGCGGGCTGCGAACCTGCGACACCGAGCAGTGGCGCGCCTTGACGCGGCAAGGCTGAACCTTCGGGCGAATCCGAGACACGCCGACGACGCGGTCTCAGCGGGGAGCGACATGGTCAACGCGACGAGCGTGCCGCTGGCGGAGCGAGTCATCTTTGCGCATACCGTCGAGGGGCTCTTCATCAAGGCCCTCAAGCCCCGCTGGACGCCGCGGCTCCTCGAGCGCCTGCGCGTCGAAGGTGGACTCGATCTCAAGAAGAAGCTCGACCCGGCGATCCCATTCGGCGCCTGGCAGAAGTGCCTGCTGATCGCGGCGGAGGAGCTCCACCCCGAGCTGCCCTGGGAGAAGGGGCTCGACGAGCTGGGCGCGTGCCTCACCTGGGGCTACTTCGACACCGTGCTGGGTTCGGCGCTCGCGGGGGTGCTGCGGCTCATTGGTCCGAATCGCGCGCTCAAGCGCTTCGATCGCAGCCTGCGCAGCGGCAACAACTACGCCGAGAGCCGCCTCACGGAGCTCGCGCCCAACCACTTCGTGATCTGGACCAACGAGGCGGGCTCGTCGCGGCACAACCTCGCCGGCGTGGTGCGGCAGGGGGTCGAGATCGCTGGCGCCCGGAACGTACGGGTGGCCATCACCGCGTTCGACGACGCCTCGACGACCTTCGACATCACCTGGGATCTGTGAGCTTCGGTGGATACGAAGCCCAATCTGCTGAAAATCGCCGGGTTGCCATCGTCAAGCACACGCGTGCGAAACCAGTCCTTGGTTGGAGACGACGTTCATCGGCAACGGGCTCCGGAGAGAGCAATAAAAGATCTGTCGGATTTGCTCGCGTCGGCGATAGGCGTTCTCTGGCGAAGAAGAGCTCGGCGAAGAAATGATCATCAAGTGTCATTGGGATGCTTGATACAATTCGAAAATGGCCGATGAGCAAACCGCGCTGGATCTCGCAATGTTCCGTCGGGACGCGATCCACCGACTGTCATGGGCCGGGAATCCACTGGTCTTCGCCTCGTTCTGGCTGGGCGGCATGTTCTGGCTGGTTTCGATCGCGATGGCCTGGCCATATCTCGCGTACGTGACGACCGGAACGAAGGCACACGGCCAGACGTGGGCCTTCGACCCGACGAAGGAAGGCCCCGGCTCCTTTCACCTCTTCGTTGCCGCATCGGCGGTGTTCGCGTTCGGGATCGCCGTGCGTTTCCTGAGCGGCGCTGCGGGCCGGCGCCGACTCGCCGCGGAGACCGCGTGGGCCGCGAGGCTGCCGTTCCCGGTCGTTGGCTATCCCGCCGTGGTCGGTCGCGAGTGGTTCTGGTACCGGATCCACATCGCCTTCACGAGCCCGTTCGACGCCACCAGCGAAACCTTCGCCGGCCTGATGCGCCGGATCGATCCAGCGATCAAGGTCACCGGCCGCGCTCAGGCGGCGGACCTCGAGATCGAGTACTCGAGGAACCGAACCGAAGCGCAGAACACGCGCGCACTGATCGCCACGGTTCACCGGCTCGTCGACGAGGTGCTCGTCCCGGGACTCGGGGCGAACCCGGTCGCGTCGGTCACGTTCGAGTGAGCGCCCCTACGACTCAGAAGGAGAAGCAGGCGTCATCCGCGGCTCGGCCATCAGCAGCCGGTTCTTCGGCGTGATGCTCGCGGGAATGATCTGTGTCACCACGCGATAGCCCGACGCGCGCAGCCGGGCCGCGCGCGTCACATCGATGGCCAAAGCCTCGTCGAGCCAGCCTCCCAGCTCGCCGACATCGCAGGTGGCCGCGTCGTGGCAACAGGGCAAGACGACCACGCGCGCGCGCACCTCGATCGCCCGCGCGAGGACCACATCGGTCAGCGCACCGCACGCGTGGCACGACACGACCAAATCGTCGGCGGTGACCGCCACCTCGTTCAGCGCAGCCTGCACCCGCGACACCCGTCCAGAGAGCCGCGGCCACGCGACCTCGAGCGCATGCGCCACCGTGTTCGCGCTCGGCGGAAGCACACGATCCACCGCCAACACCGACGGCGACGAATCGTCGAGCAGAAGCATCAACTGCCCCACGAGGCCATGGCCGCACGCGAGGTCGACGACGCGCCCGCCGCGGAACCGACGACGCGTGCGGCGTGCGAACTCCCACGACTCGAACAGCTCCTTGCGCGGCAAGCATCCCGCCTCGCAGAGCACGCGTCCGATGCGATCGAAGAGGGACGCGCTCGGGAAGCGGCCGAGGTCGCGATGGGTGAGGAGCGAGCGGCTCGAGGGATCGAACCGCGCGGCGCCGGTGGCAGGTTCTCGCTTCACGATGCGATCGTTATCTCAAATCCGGGAGTCCAGCCTGGCGAACTCCAAAAGCAGGATTCGCGCAGCGTCGGGCGACAATGGACCCGTGATGTCATGACAGCGGTCGCAAGCGAATCCGTCGACTACACTGCCGCCCATGCCCCGTATCGCCTTCGCAACCTGTGACGCCCAGCCAGACCTCTACGCAGAAGAGCGAGAGCTCTTGCCGCGGCTCGCAAAGCGAGGCGTCGAAGCCCACGCCGTGAGCTGGACGCGCACCGCGGATTGGCGCAGCTACGATCTCGTGGTCATCCGCTCGACCTGGGACTACTTCGAGCGCATCGCCGAGTTCCGGGCGTGGCTGGATTCGCTCGAGAACGCGAACGTGCGGGTCCAGAACCCGTTGAACGTGTTGCGCTGGAACCTCGACAAGCTCTACCTGCTCGACCTCGCCGAGCAAGGCGTGCGCATCGTGCCCACCAAGTTCGTGCGTCCCGGCGAGTCGGCAATCGTCGGAGACGTTCTTGCGAAGTACGGATGGACCGATGCGGTGCTCAAGCCGCTCATCTCCGGTGGCGCGTTTCGCACCTCGCGCTTCACGGCATCTGATGCGGCCGCGCACCAGCCGGAGCTCGACGCGCTCGCCGCGACCTGCGGCGCGATGATCCAACCGTTCCTCCCCGAGATTGGAACCGACGGCGAGTGGTCACTCTTCTTCTTCGGGAGCCAGTTCAGCCATGCGGTGATCAAGCGTCCCGCGGCGGGCGACTACCGCGTGCAACCGCAGTTCGGCGGCCGGGCCGAGCGCGTTCAGGCGCCGCCCGAGTTGATCGCGGAGGCCGCGAAGATCATTCGCCTGGCGCCCGAACCACTCTTGTACGCGCGCGTCGACGGCGTTCGGCGCGGCGATCGTTTCCTGCTCATGGAGCTCGAAGCCATCGAGCCGTATCTGTTCTTCGCGACGGCGCCTGAGGCGATGGACCGCTACGTCGACGTCGTGGTGAGCGCCGCGCATACCCGCCAATGAATCGCGAACACGCGCGTGCGAGCGGAGGACCATCGCATGAGCGAACAGGGGCCCGACGGGCGCACTCGGCTCGAGGTCACCAAGGGCATGCTTCAGCGCGCGAGCACTTCGAGCCAAACACAAATCACGATCGCATCTCCATCGAGTGTGAAGCCGGGCAGGGCGGGCACCACGTGCGTCCGCCAGAAGTGCTCGTGCTGCGTTCGCCAGTCGGCCAGGGAGACGAAACCTTCGCCTTCTGCTTGGGCGAAATCCCAGGTCACGTCGTCGAGGCGGACGCGATCCACTCGAACATTGCGCGTGACCGCGACGGCGATGTCCCGTTCGTCGAGAATGGCCTCCACATCGCCCACGCGAGGCTCGGGACTTCCTTCGGCGAGGTACTCCGCAGCGAGGGAGGCCGTGGCGGTCTTCTCGCCGGAGACGATGAGCTGAACGAGCCTGTCGCGAAGTCCGCCGCGAACGCCGTACTCGCCGAGGCGAATGCCTTCCTGGCGGAGCTGAGCGGCGGTCTTGCCGAGGAGCGATGAGGCGGACATCCACCGACTCTACGCGGGTCGCCCCGAGAGAGGTCGACTCAGGAGCGCTCCACGAGCCCGCGCAGCCTTCCGAGCGCACGTCCTCTACCGAAGGCCGCGAAGCTGTCCGAGTCGTTCCTCGCCAAGCTCGCCGCGGGAGCTTGCCTCGACAACGTCAGGCGCACGTCCCGCCGCTCCGGGGCTTGGTCCTGCGGTCGGCATGTTACCTTCACGGGGTCGCGCAGAGCGGCACACGCGAACATGACGCCTGCTCCACCTGACCATGCCGAGTTCCGGCTCAAGAGTCGGTTGCCGATGGCAGCGGGCGGCCTGCTCGTCTTCAGCGGCTGCAGCGCGTTGTGCTTTGTAACCCGAGGCTCGTTGTTCGACCCCACGATGGCCCTGGTGCTCGGATTCCTCTCCGCGGCGATGACCGTGCCCGCGGCCCTCGCAGTGTTCAACCTGGTCACGCACGAGGGATGGTCGGTGGTGATCGGTGAAGACGCTCTCGAGCTGCCCGGTGCGCCGTTTCGTTCGAGGAAGCGTGACCGGATTGCCTATACCTCCATTCGCTTCCTGGCAGCCTCGCCCGCTCCGCCGCAGGAACCCACGCTGCTCCTCATTCATCTGTCGCCGCCGGCGCCGACTCGATGGGTGAAGCAACGAGACCTCCGCTCCGGCTCGCTGGCCATGCTCGCGCGCGTCCTCGTTGCGCGCGTGAGCGCTGCTTCCGAGGCCCAGGCGATCGGACCCCGGTCAATTCAATGAATTGTGAAGTACGGTCCCGGCGATGAATCTCCTCGCGCTCGCCGACCCGCCGATTGCGGTTGAGCCACTCGCGGCGCAGGTTCGGGCGTCCTCGAACTTCTCGTTCGCGTCGATCTTCTACTTGTATGAAGACGCCAACCCGACCTCGCCTCGCGGAGCCCTGCGGTGTTCGACGCCAACCTCGAGACGCCAGCTGAACTCCACACGTGCTACCCTCTTCGAAATGGGCATGCGAGAGAAGGCCATCCAAGACCTCGGCATTCGACTTTCGATCTTCCTGGCCGCTGCCCTGGCGACGGCCGGTTGCAACCTGGCGCCGAGCCAGGCGAGCTGCGACCTGCGTCCTCAGGAGCCGGTGTGCAACGACCTGCTCACCAACCGAGAGAACCAGCTCGACGCCACGCTCAAGGCGCTCTGCGTCGGCACCTACGCATCCGAGAAGCTCTGCGATCGCACCGGCGCGCTCGGCGGCTGCGAGTGCGACGGCTGCGAGAACGGCAAGGCGATCGAGTGGAAGTTCCCGGACCCGGACGGCGGCATCAACACCGCGGATGACGTGAAGAAGTCTTGCGGGAGTGAGACGTTCGTGAGTCCCTGAAGCCGTCGAGGGCTACGGCTCCCGCTCGGTCACGGTGAACCTCACGACGCCATCCGCGCCCTTGCACCTTCCTCGCCGGTTCACACGACGGGTCGGCTAAGCTCGGCAGATGTCCTTCGTCGCCGAGGTGCAGAAGGTCGTCCAGATTCCGCCGGCCGCGTGCTTCGCCCGGCTGGCCGACTTCCCTTCATGGACCCGTTGGATGCCGGCCTCGTTCCGACCCGTCGATGGCCCCAACCGTCCGCTGGCGCTGGGCGACGCCCTCCGCGTTCACATTCGAGGCGTGCCTGGCAAGACGCGCTTGCACATCGCGACCTTCGAGCCCGGGCGCACGTTGGCCTGGCGCGGCGGCGTCGGGGGCGTGCTTCAGGCGCTTCACGCCTTCCGCTTCGAGCCCGAAGGGCAGGGCACTCGGATCATCTCGTCCGAGCTCTGGTCGGGCGTGCTCGCCCGGGGGCCAATCGCCAAACAGGTGCGCCGTGATGCGGAGCGCGTGGGACATGAGCAGGTCGATGCGTTGATCGGCGACCTTCAGGCCCACCCGACGTAGTGCCGTCGTCGATCTCATCCGCCCAGATTCCGTCTCCGGAGCGTGAGCTCAGCCTGGCAACTTCACGCCGTAACGCAGGAGCAGCGCTTCGGCTGCCGCTCGGTCTCGACTGAGCATCAGCGCGAGCTCCAGGCCATCGGCCATCGGCTTGGCTCCGGCGGCGAGCAGCAACTCCATTAACTCGGAGTTGGCCTTCCCGATCGCCACGTGCAGCGCGCAGTCCTTCGTTTTCGACGGTGCATTGGGATCGGCGCCGTGCTCGAGCAGGATCCGCGCAATCTCGACGTTCTCCAGAACAACCACATCAATGAGCGCCGTGTCACCGAACGCGTTCACCGCGTTGACCGCGACCCCCAGCGTGGCCAGCAGGCGCACGGCATCCGCGAATCCCTCGACGGCGAGAAAGTGCAACGCGGTTTCGCTGTGGAGCCAGCGCGCATCGAGGAGGTCAGGACATGACGCCGCCATTCGCCGCGCATTGGCTGGGTCGCGGACCGCAGCATCGATGAAGTCTCCGATTTGCTTTCGGGTCGGTGTCATCAGGGTCGGAGGTGCTGGGCTTGGATGGGGGAGGAGAGAGGCTTCCGCAATTCGCAAGAACCGATGCTTCGCCCGACGAGCTTGGACTGAAGGGCGCCCTGTCGTCACCGCCATCTGTGTCGCTCGCCCATACCTTCGGCGGTGGCCGCCCCGTCGAGCGTGCTGAACCGGCCCGTGTTACGTATCTCCAAGACCCGCACGCGAGTCCGACACCGCGGAGGTGCGGCATGGCCAGGCCCTCTTCCGAGCTCTACCGAGACACGCTCTTCGGAGGAGTGATCGGCGTCGCCGCGGTCGTTGCCATTTGTTGGAAGAGCTCGCCCGGATGGCTCCGCGCGCTGGGTGGGCTCGTCGTGATCGCGGCGATGATCGCACCGGTGCTTCCCTTCTTGGCGCTCGTGCCCTGGCATTGGATCGCCAAGCACCGCGGATTGATCTCGCGAAGTCGAACGCCATGGAGCGTGACATTCGCGGAGGGTGTGGTTCAGCTCCAGAGCGGGACGAGAGCCTGGAGCATCCCGCTCGAGCGGGTTCAGCGCGCGCGGCTCGCACGGAATGACAACTGGACGGAATCGACGATGCTCGAAGACGCGCTCGGATTGATGGGAGCGAACGGCGGCGAGCTGGTGCGGCTTCCCTCATCGGCGAAAGGGTTTGAGCAGCTGCTCGCGGCGCTCAGGGCACGCGGCGTCGCCGTCGAGGAGGTGCTGGTGAGCGCGCCGGTGGTGCTTGATTAGTGAGAGAATTATTGCTGCGTCTGCCGGAGCGTTATCCAGATCTTTGGACGTCCTCGACACGTCAGCAACGCACGGATCGGTTTGCGGGTACTCACTGCTGGCTCGAGCCACCGTCGACCACCTCGTCGAACATCCAGAGCTCTCCCCGTAGGTAGGACACCCGGGCAGCATGCGCGAGCGTTCCCGGCGCATTTCCGAACGTCCTCCCGGAGGCATGAGACTTCCGGCCGAGCTTCTCGGACCGCCCCTGGAAGCTCGGAGCTTCGTTTGGCGGATCTCGATCTCCCGGCAGAGGTTCGGCCTTCCGCCAGCCAGCTCGAGAGCTCCAGTGGATCGTCCAATCGTTCCTTGCCAGGCATTTCAGTTCGCTGGTTCGGCTTCCGTCGCAGCGGCTGCTAACTGGCAAATCAATAGCGAGCCTCGTTTGACACTATCGCTTCTCCCTCTGCTGTCCCTCTTGCTTCAACGTCCGCGCCCGGCGAGGCCAACCCAGGGGGAAGGCATGGCAAAGAAGAAGGGCGTGAGCGCAGTTAAGGAGTTGCTGGCCGCGAGTCGGAAGAGCGGTGTCCCCACGTCTCACGCGGCCGACGACGGTGCGGGCTCGCTGCCCACCACCCACGACGTCTCGTTCCTGGAGAAGACGGCGCTCCCCGCGCCCATCTCGGATCGGGTCTTCCACACGGTCCCCGGCGCCTTCACGCCGCGGGTGACCAAGGTTCTTCGCAAAGAGGACGCCAAGGCCTTCTTCGGCAGCCGGCTCAAGCCGGAGAAGATCGTGGACGACGTGACCCTGGCCACGAACGCGGAGAGCGTGGCCGCGCGCATGACGCACGGGGCGTCGATCGCCCAGCAGATCGCGGCGCCGGCCGAGCTGCGGTTGGTGGAGCAGCTCCAGCTCATCGTGGACAACGCCGCCGACTTCCTGGCGCAGTTTCCCCAGTACCAGGACGACCTAGAGCCCGCGCTGACCTGGTGGACGAGCACGTTCCCCGGCGGCGGGCCGCGGCAGAAGCCCGCGAATGGAACGACGTCACCCTCGACGCCTTCGGGAACGAAGCCGACGGTGGTCCCGACGCCTCCGCCGACGGGTTCGACGCCGTAGTGTTGAAGTGGGGCAGGGCGCAGGCCCTGTCCTTCTTTCATCCCGTTCCCCACGTGAGGTGGGCTGCGAAGCGTCCCGTGGGGGAAGGGTCGGGCCGTGGGGGCATGGGCCGAAGCAGAGCGCTAGACTTCGCCCATGCCTTCGTCCGGCTCAAAGTCGACGCTCTGGATTGTCCTCGGCGGCATCGTGGCCGTCGTGGGGTTGTGGATTTACGTCGTCATGAACGACAACATGGAATCGTGGTCCGCCCGGAATCCGGTGAGTGTCCATGCGCTCGGCGGGCCGGAGCCGCTGCCGTCGGGACTGAAGGCGGTGCCCGCGAAGTCTTCTCACGCTCCAGACTTCCCAGCGCGCATGGTGGGGCACAGCGACGACGCACCTCTGCCGCGCATCGATAATGGACAGGTCGCTTCGGGGGGCAACGGGACGGGCGGTGGCAGGGCGGAGATGACCGCGCATGGCCGCGTCGGCGAACCGCCTCCCAATCGCGAGCAGGACACGCCCGAGGAGCGCGCCGCGCTCGACAAGAGCGACATCCAGAGTGTGATTCGCGATCTCAAGCCTCAATTCATTGATTGTTATCAACAAGGCCTCAACCAGAAGCCCGACCTCGCCGGCAAGGTCACCAACGGCTTCACGCTCAAGCGCGACGTGATCATGGGCTCGGTTCCAGATGACGGAAGCATCGAGGACAGCACGCTCGGCGCGCCGCTGGTCGAAGCGTGCATTCTCGACAAGCTCCGCAACGCGAAGTTTCCCGAGATGAAGGGGAAGGGCACGGTGAGCGTGAGATACCCGCTCATGTTCGCGAACGACGCGGACGCCGGAGCGCCACCGACGCCGCCGTAGAGCAGTTCGTGTTCTATTCGCTGCCGTCGTTCCACGCGCGACATGCCTTCGCGAAGCCGACCAGCGCCCCAGCAGGGAAGCCGCTCAATCAGATTCCGCGCGCGGGTGAGGCCATTGCAGCGAGTGCGTATCTGAGGTCGCTGCTGAAGCAGCAGTAGCCCTCTCCAACCGCGCGAAACCCCATCCCCCGACCCCTTCCCCGTCTCACGCGGGGAAGGGGAGTCAAGTGGGTGTCGGGGATGCGTGGTACCTCCTCTCGGGCGAGAGGGGGTGGGCGATGGGCGAAAAACCTTGGTTGCACAGGATGCCTGTGCCGCGACGTGTTCGTGCACGGGCCATCACGATTGCGCGCGATCTCCGAAAGCAACCGACTCAAGGCGAGTGGCTGCTCTGGTCTGCGCTTCGTGGCTCACGGCTCGGTGTGAAGTTTCGACGCCAGCAATACGTGGGACCGTTCGTCGTCGATTTCTACGCGCCTGAGTTGCGGCTCGTCATCGAAGTCGACGGACCTCATCACATGAGGCAACTCGACTACGACCGCGAGCGCCAGGGGCATCTCGAGTCGCTCGGATTTCGCTTCCTGCGGCTCACGACGCCTGAGGTGGAGCGCGATCTCCCCGCGGCGATCGATCGAATCGCCAAGACACTTGCGACTCTTCGCTCACCCACCCCCGACCCCTTTCCCGCGTGAGACGGGGAAGGGGTCGGGGGATGGGGTTTCGCGGGGGGAAGGGCGCTAATCTCCTCCACCCCATGCGCCACCTCTCTCCACTCCTCCTCGCCACGCTCATCGCCTCCGGCTGCTCCTGCGGCGCGACGAAGGCAGGGAACGGCAGCTCATCAGGCAGCACGGGCGCGTCGGGCTCCAACGGCAGCTCCGGTTCGACGGGCGGCACGTGCAGCGGCGCGGCGCCGCTCTGCACCCTTCAGCACGGAGTCTGCTCCGGCTCGCACGCCCACTGCACGAACGGCGCCTGGCAGCCCTGCGACGCGAGCGACTACGGCTCGAACTACTCACCGACTGAATCGACCTGCGACGGCCTCGACCACAACTGCGACGGCACACCGTCAGGCACGGTGGCTTGTGGCGCGAGCTGCTGTCCCACAGGGGATCTCTGCGTGGCTGGCTCGTGTGTGGTGGGCGGCTCGGGCTGCACCAGCGACGGCGCGTGCCAGAGCGACACGCATTGCGTCGGGGGCCACTGCGTCCCCTGGGGTGACGGCGGCTTCGACCCGACCTGCTCGCACCCCATCACCCCCGCGCACTTCTCGCCGAGCATCCGCTGCGCCTGGCCCGGCACGCAGACCGGCTTCGCGGATCCCGACCACGTGCAGGTCATCACCACGCCGCTGGTCGCGGACTTCCACCTCTATCCCGACGCGCATCCGATGGTGGTCTTCCCCACCCAGAACTCACTCGGCGGCGGCGCGCCCGAGTGCGTCGGTGACGCCACCGACTTCGGCCTCATCCGCGTCCTCGATCCACAGAGCTGCACCGTCGTCGCCACGCTCGACGCCGCCGACCAGCACGTCATCGGCAGCTCCACGCCTGCAATCGGCGACCTCGACGGCGACGGAAATCCGGACATCGTCGCCGCGGCCGTGGGCGGGGGACTGGTGGCCTTCCACTTCAACACCGCGACCCAGGCCTGGGAGACGCTCTGGCACTCCACCGACCCGAGCGGAAACCCGAGCACGCTCAACAGCGGCGGCTGCATGTGGGGCGGCCCGTCGATCGCCGACGTCGACGGCGACGGACTTCCGGAGGTCGTCTTCGGCGGCGTGATTCACGATCACACCGGCAAGATCATCGGCCAGTCGCTGGGCATGCAGAGCTACTCCAACGGCATCGATCCCGTGCTCGCGGACGTGGATCTCGACGGCGGCCCCGAGCTCGTCACCGGCAACGGTCTCTTCAGCTACGACCCGACCGCGCGCGACTTCGTGGCCGTCCCATCCTTCGCCGGGACCACGCTCGCGAACGGCTTCACCGCCGTGGCGCGCTTCGGGAGCTGGCCCGTCGCCGGCCAACCCGATCCTGGCTATCCGCAGATTGCCGTGGTGAGCGCGGGCCAGGTGCGCGTGCAGACGCTCGATGGAACGGTGGTCTTCGGCCCCTACGCGCTGCCCGGCTCGAGCGGAGGCGGTCCTCCGACCATCGGCGACTTCAACGGCGACGGCCAGCCCGACATCGCCGCCGCCGGCAGCGACAGCTTCACCGTCTTCAGCTTCCACTGCTTGCTCGACGGCGGCGCGCTCCCGAGCGACTGCCAGTCCGAGGGCATCCTCTGGAGCAAGCCCAGCCAGGACCACAGCTCCAACATCACCGGCAGCTCGCTCTTCGACTTCACCGGCGGCGGGCGCGTGAACGGCGTCTACGCCGACGAGTGCTTCACGCGCGTCTACGACGGTCCCACGGGTCAGGTCATCTACTCGCAGTGGCACTCGAGCTGCACCTGGTACGAGAACCCGGTCGTGGCCGACGTGCTCGCCAACTACAGCTCGCAGCTCGTGGTGGGCTCGAACCAGAACTGCAACGTCGACTGCACCGGCTCCACCGAGGACGACGGCACCGGCCGCCGCGTGGACATCGCCTTCGAAGGACTGACCTGCGTCACCGCCGACGACTGCCCGGCCGTGAGCGATACCTGCGTGGGCGGGTTGTGTCGATGCACGAGCGACGACGGCTGTTGCGGCAACGCCGGTCAGTGTCCGAGCGAGGGCTTCGTCTGCGCGCCGCCGCCCGCCTCGGGCGATCCCGCCTCGGGCAACACCTGCCGCGCGGTGCACAACGGCAGCTACGCGGGCGTCCGCATCTACGCCGACGGCAAGAACCGCTGGGCCGACTCGCGCAGCATCTGGAACCAGCACGCGTACGCAGTCACCAACGTCAACGACGATGGAACGATTCCTTCGATGTCCGCGGCGAGGCACAACTGGCTCGTCTCGGGGCTCGACAACTTCCGCCAGAACGTCCAGGGCCAGCTCACGCCGCTCGCGGCCGCCCACTTGACGATCGACTTCACCAACGTCACCTGCGTCGATGGCGGCGCCACGCTCGATTTCCAGGGCGAGGTCTGCAATCGCGGCGCAGGCGGGGTGGCCGGCGACGTGCCGGTCCAATTTGACGACGCTCAAGGCAACCCCATCTGCAGCACCACCACGCCCATCGCGCTCGGGGCGGGCGCGTGCGTGCAAGTGGGCTGCTTCGGAACCTCGCCCGACGCCGGGACAGCGCAGCTCGTGGCCGTCGTGGATCCCACGGGCGCCACCCGGCCCTGCGACGGGGCTCAAAACGACTCCACCCTCACCGGGTTTGCCTGCTTCAGCGCTCGCTGAGTTCCTGCCCCCAAGCCGTGCTAGGTTTCGCGGCATGAGCGAGCCGCAGAATCCCAACCCGTCGCCTTCGCCTGCGCCGTCGGATGCGTCGGCCAGCCCCCAGCCCCCAGCCCCCAGCCCCCAGGCTTCGGCCCCCAGCGCACAAGCGGCTGCTGCCCCTGCCAAAGAAGGTTCGCGCTGGACGAGCCTCGCGCTCGCCGTGGCGGTGGTGACCGTGGGCGGCTTCTTGCTCGGGCGTGCTGGCGGCTCTTCGTCCGCGCCCGAGCCGATGCGGACCCTCACCCAGCTGCCGCCGCGCAACGTGCCCGCGCTCTCGCCCACGCGCCTGCCGCCCGGGGTGCTCGCGCAGCGCCTGCGCGATGCCCGCTTCAGGCCGTCGACCGCGATGCAGCCGACCCAGGGTGCTTCGCTCCCCGCCTCGCCTCGCGCGATGCTCAAGGCCCCGCCCGAAGAGGCCGTCGCGCTCCAGGCCGTGGCCAACGTCGTGGGCGCCGCCGCCACCGCCGCGCGGCCCCGGGTCGAGACCTGCCTGAGCAAGGCGAGCACCCAGCCCGCGACGGCCACGGTGGCGTACACCGTCCACCGCGATCCCAACGCGGGCGGAAGCATTCGCGACGCGCACATCACCAACGCGAGCTTCGAGGACGCCCAGGTGCGGCAGTGCGTGGTCGACGCGTTCGCGGCAACGCACATCCCGGAGCTGCGCGGCACCGGCGACCTGGTGGGCTCTGGGAACTTCAGCGCGCCCGCTCATTGACCGCGAAGGCGCTGCGAACTAGAGCACCGCAATCGGAGGAACCATGAAGCGCGTGGCGTTGATTCTCCTGGCCGGGATGCTCCTGGCTTCCTCGGCCGAGGCGCGGGGCAAGCGGTCGAAGTCCGGTCTCAACGACAAGAACCCCAGCGAAGACTTCTCGAGCCACTTCGATCAGGAAGTGAAGTACGACCGCGAGCACCCCAAGGCCGACGAGGCCTCGAGCTCCACCACCGAAGCGCCTGCGCCCAAGAAGAAGCGCTCCTCGTCGTCGCACCGGCGCCGCAGCAAGCCGTCCACGCCGGCGCCGAGCACCACCGACTCCCTCTGATCTTCGCAGCAAGCCGAGGCAACCATGAACAAGGTGTACCAGGACGCGGCCGCCGCGCTCTTTGACCTCAAGGACGGCGCGGTCGTCATGAGCGGAGGCTTCGGCCTCTGCGGCAACCCCGAGAACCTCATTGCCGCCATCCACGCCAAGGGCACCAAGGGCCTGACCGTGGTGAGCAACAACTGCGGCACCACCGAGCTCGGGCTGGGCGTGCTGCTCCAGGCCAAGCAGGTGAAGAAGATGGTCGCCAGCTACGTGGGCGAGAACAAGGAGTTCGAGCGCCAGTTCCTCTCCGGCGAGCTGGAGGTGGAGCTCAATCCCCAGGGCACGCTCGCCGAGCGCATCCGCGCGGGCGGGGCAGGGCTGGGCGGCTTCTACACGCCCACCGGCGTGGGCACCAAGATCGCCGAGGGCAAGGAGACGCGGGTCATCGACGGGCGCGAGTACGTGCTCGAGAAGCCCCTCAAGGCCGACTTCGCCATCATCCGCGCCTGGAAGGCCGACAAGTGGGGCAACTGCCAGTTCCACGAGACCGCCCGCAACTTCTCGCCCATCATGGCCATGGCCGCGAAGACGACGATCGTCGAAGCCGAGACGCTCCTCGAGGTGGGCCAGCTCGATCCGGACAATGTCCACCTGCCGAGCATCTTCGTGAAGCGCGTCTTCAAGGGCCGCGGCTACCAGCAGTGGATCGAGAAGCGCACCGTCCGCGCGGGCTGATTTCCTCTTCCGACATCCAGATCAAACGAGACCACCATGCCTCTGACGCGTGAACAGATCGCCAAGCGGGTCGCCATGGAGATGCGCGACGGCTTCTACGTGAACCTGGGAATCGGGCTTCCCACGCTCGTCGCCAACTACGTGCCCCAGGGCGTGGACGTCGTCTTCCACTCCGAGAACGGGCTGCTCGGCATCGGGCCCTATCCCAAAGAGAGCGAGGTCGACCCCGACCTCATCAATGCGGGCAAGGAGACGGTGACCGTCATCCCCGGCGGCGCGTTCTTCGACTCGGCCACCAGCTTCGCCATGATCCGCGGCGGCCACGTGGACATGGCCGTGCTCGGCGCCATGGAGGTCTCCGAGAAGGGCGACCTGGCCAACTGGATGATCCCCGGCAAGATGGTGAAGGGCATGGGCGGCGCCATGGACCTCGCCACCGGCGCGAAGAAGGTGTTCGTGGCCATGGAGCACGTGGCCAAGAACGAGCCCAAGATCCTCTCCACCTGCAAGCTGCCGCTCACCGGCAAGGGCTGCGTGAACGTCATCGTCACCGACTACGCGTACATCGACGTCACGCCGCAGGGGCTGCTCCTCAAGGAGCTCGCGCCCGGCCACAGCTTCGACGAGGTCCAGAAGCTCACCGGCGCCAAGCTCATCGCCGCGCCCGAGCTGAAGACGATGCCCGTCTGAGCCGGCATCCCAGAATCTTTCGCGCGTGGTCCGGTTGGTGTTGAATTTGGCTGAAGCCTGGAGCTGACGCCTGATCATCACGCTCACCACCGACTTCGGCGCCGACTCCGGCTACGTGGGTCAGATGAAGGGCGTGCTCGCGACGCGCGCGCCCGGCGCCGCGCTGGTGGACCTCTCGCACAGCATCCCGGCCTTCGACATCAGCGCCGCTGCGCTGCTGCTCGAAGATTGCATCTCGGCGTTCCCCGACGGCACCACGCACCTGGCCATCGTCGACCCGGGCGTGGGCACGGGACGTCGCGCGCTGGCCATCGAGTGGAAAGGGCATCGATTCGTCGGTCCGGACAACGGCATCTTCGAGCCGTTCCTCGACTCGGCCGCGGTGCACGTCATCCAGCGCCGCGAGATCTACCGCCACCCGGTGAGCGACGTGTTCCACGGCCGCGACATCTTCGCGCCTGCCGCCGCGTTCCTGGCCAAGGATCGGCTGCCCGCCGAGCTCGGCCCGCCGCTCGCGGATCCGGTGCGGCTCAAGTGGCCCGAGGTGGAATGGGAGCCGCAGCGGCTGCGCGCGCCCATCATCCGCGCCGACTCCTTTGGCAACCTGCAGACCCGGCTTCGCCGCGAGTATGTTCCCGCCGACCGCAAGATCCAGGTGATCCTCGAGCAGCAGGGTGGGGAGCGCACCGAGCTGCCCTTGCGGCGCGCGTACGGCGAGGTGGAGATGGGCGAGCTGGTGGCGCTCTGGGGCTCCAACGGGCGCCTGGAGATCGCCGAGGCGCGCGGCTCCGCGGCCAAGCGGCTCAACTTCGCCCCGGATGAGCTCTGGGTCGAGGTGGCCTGGAGCTGAAAATCGCGAGGGTATTGCCGCCCCTGGTGGCTTGTGCCTAGTGTCGAAACGTTCCCGCGAATGATTTGTCGAGGGCAAGTACGCCATGGGTGAGCGAAACCAGCGGCGATCGGATCGGCTGCACCACGAGCTGCTCGTGGCGTACCGGACGGTCGACGGCTTCATCACCGACTGGGCGGTGAACATCTCCAAGGGCGGCATCTTCATCAACACACGCACGCCGCTCGCGGTGGGCACGATGGTGAAGCTCATCATCTCCCTGCCCGACGCCGCCTTCCCCTTCGATCTCACGGGCCGCGTGACGCGCATCCACGAGTACGACAACACCACGAATCTGGTGCCCGGCATGGGCCTCGAGTTCGTGGACGTGGACGACGAGAAGCGCGTGCGCATCGAGAAGTTCGTAGACCGGCTCCGCAAGGACCTGCCGGACTCCAACGAGCCCGCTTAGCTCGACGGTTTCGCTTCACGCCCAGTGAAACACTCGCGCCGCCTTCGTGGCGCTGCTCCGCTTGGGGCTACGACGCCTGTTGAGCGGTTTTCTCGAGCCTTCACAAGCTTGTCCAAGTCCGCGCGGCACTTGGTAACATGTTGCTCCGGACCTGGCGGGTTGGTCCACCGGAGCATTCATGACACGCATCAAGATGGGCTGGTCTGCGCTGCTGATTGCAGCCCTGGCCCTTCCGCTGACGGCGCCGACGTGCAGTGGTGGCGGCGCGCTGCACTCGTTCAGCGCGAACTCGATCATCATCCCGATGGACGCGTGCTACCAGCGCGACACCGCGACCACCTTGCCCGGCTACTGCGTGGGCACCGCCCAGACGGGCGACGACGGCATCCTCAAGGCCTACGGCCTCGTTTACTTTTTGGTTAAGCACGGCATCGCCGTGTACTGGGTGATCGATCCGAACAAGACCGCGGTCACGAGCGTGGACATGACGCTCGTCGACTCCGCCGAGCCGGTCACGCACTACAACTGGGCGGGCGCCACCACCTCGTTCATGAACGGCCAGACGCGCATCGACTACCGCGGCGGCCCCTTCGTCATCGACGGCGTGGATCACGACACGGTCATCAACCTGCTGCAGAACGACCCCGACTTCGCCCAGTTCAAGACCGCCAAGCACGTGGACCTGCACGTGGCGGCCTCGGGCTTCCAGGCGCCGGTGGCGCGCACCCTGGCGGGCCTGCCGCCCACGCTGGCGCTGCTCAACATCACCGGCGGCGCCGACACCCAGAACTCGCTCGGCGTGCTCACCGACTACCTCACCCTGGCCGGCCTGAACTTCACCGGCGCCGGCGGCACCGCGGCGGGGGCCACGCACGGCGCCATCTACGACACCCTGGCCACGAGCGACTTCCTCTCCAACCTGCCCGACGGCGGCAGCCTCCTCCAGGCCAACGGCTACAAGCTGCTCTGGGTGCCGCACTGGGAGGGCCCGAACTCGTACCTGGTGGGCAGCAACGGCACGCAGATCACCAGCGCCCAGCTCACCCAGATCCTCACCAACATCGGCGGGTTCGCCGACCGAGGCGGCAACATCTTCGCGGAGTGCGCGGGCATCGGCACCATCGAGGGCGCGTACAGCTGGAACAACAACACCGTCACCGCGGCGTACGGCGCGGGCGCCTCGGCGAGCGACTCGCTGTCCACCGGCGCCAACCTGGGCCTGCGCATCAACTCGCCCGGCTCGCCCATCGCCGCGCCGTACACCTTCAACTTCCCCGCGAGCCCGTTCTCGCAGATCGGCGACTTCCCGCTCGCGGCGGTGGGCGGCGCCATCAACGACTACGCGGTGCGCACCAACGGCAGCTACGTGAGCTACGCCCAGCGGATGATCGTCCAGAGCGACAGCTCGGACCTGTTCACCGTCATTCCCAACAAGGGCAACGTGGGCACCGCGGGCACCGTGGTCTACATGGGCGGCCACGAGTACAGCGCCACCGCGGGCGTGCGCCTGGTGCTCAACACCCTCTTCAACCTCTCGGCGAGCTGCGTGAGCCCGAACACGCCCTGCAACACCGGCAAGCCCGGCGCGTGCGCGGCCGGCAAGCTCCAGTGCGACGCGACGGGCAACGTGGTCTGTAACCAGGTGGTGCAGCCGACTGCCGAGACCTGCAACAACGTCGACGACGACTGCGACGGCCTCATCGACAACCTCCCGCCGCAGACCTGCTACGACGGCCCGGCCGCCGCGGTGTACCCCGACGCGGGCGGCGTGGGCCCGTGCCGTCCGGGCACCAAGAGCTGCGTGGCCGGCAACTTCGGCCCGTGCGTGGGCGAGGTGCTCCCCACCAGCGAGGTCTGCAACGGCGTCGACGACGACTGCAACGGCACCATCGACCTCTTGCCCGACGGCGGCGCGATCTCCTCCGCCTGCTACGACGGCCCGCTGGGCACCGAGAACGTGGGCGTGTGCAGGGACGGCTCGCAGATCTGCGATCCCAGCACCGGCACCTTTGGCGCTTGCACCGGCGAGACCACGCCCGGCGCCGCGCAGTGCAACGACGGCGGCCTCGACTACAACTGCGACGGCTCTCCCGATGCCTGCGACTGCAACAGCGGCGACACCCAGTCCTGCTACGACGGCCCCACGGGCACGCTGCTTCCCGACGGCGGCCCCATCGGCATCTGCCACGCGGGCGTGATGACCTGCACCAACGGCCTCTGGGGCACGTGCGTGGGCGAGCAGGGCCCCGAGCCCGAGCAGTGCGACGGCACCAACACCGACTACAACTGCAACGGCATCCCCGGCGACGGCTGCGTGGCCTGCAACAACGGCGACACGCGCCCCTGCTACGACGGCCCGGCCGGCTCGCTCTTGCCCGACGGCGGCGCGAACGGCAGCTGCCACGCGGGCATCGAGGTCTGCCAGAACAACCTCTGGGGCACCTGCCAGCAGGAAGTGACGCCGGGCACCGAGCTCTGCGACGGCCAGGACAACGACTGCAACGGCCAGACGGACGACAACGCCGTCTGCCCGCCGCAGCAGGCCTGCATCAACGGCACGTGCGTGCCCGCCACCTGCACCGGTGAGCTGGCCACCTGCGCCGAGGGCTTCAACTGCGACAACGGCAGCTGCGTGCTCGGCACCTGCGGCGACGGCGGCGCGTGCCCGGTGGGCCAGCGCTGCCACGCCGGCACTTGCGTGGACCCCTGCGCGAGCGTCACCTGCGGCGCGGGCGCGACCTGCTCCGGCGGCGCTTGTGTGGCCGGCGGCTGCTACGACTCGGCCTGCGCCTCGGGCCAGGTCTGCGTGAACGGCGCCTGCGTGAATGACCCGTGCTCCGGCGTGGTGTGCCCCACCGGCGACTTCTGCCGCGGCGGCTACTGCGTGCCCAGCTGCGTGTTCGCGCACTGCTCGGCCAACCAGGTCTGCAACAGCGACGGCACCTGCGCGGCCGCGCCCTGCAACGGCGCCTGCGGCTCCGGGAGCTGCCTCGCCGACGGCGGCTGCGGCGCCAACGTCTGCGCGGGCGTGGGCTGCGCCTCGGGCCAGACCTGCGTGGACGTGAACGGGGTCGCCACCTGCGTGGCCGATCCCTGCTCGGGCGTCTCCTGCCCGGTGGGTTTCTGCGTGGACGGCCAGTGCCAGCGCACCAACCCGGACGCGGGCGGCTCGTCGTCGACCACCGCGACCACCAGCGCGAGCGGCAGCGCCACCAACGGCAGCGGGACCAGCGGCACCTCGGGCAACGCGACGACCAGCGGCGGCTCGACGGGCGGCACCAACGGCGCGGGCAGCACCGGCGGCGCCACGACCGGCGCAGCGGCGGGCTCGGGTGGCGCGGCGGCGGGCGGCTCCACCGGCTCCACCAGTGGCGGCACCAAGTCCGGCTGCGGCTGCGGCGCGGGCAGCGACGTCTCGCCCATCTGGCTCTCGCTGGGGCTCGTGGTGTTCCTTCGGCGGCGGCGGTCGGCGGCGCGGACGCTCGCCCTGGTGGCGATGGTCGGCGGCGCAGCGGCCCTGAGCGCCTGCAGCGGCGGCAAGGCCGGCTCGAGCGGATCGACCGGCGCCACGTCGACCACCACCGCGGGCACGACTGCGGGCTCCGGCTCGACCACGGGCACGACGGGTCATCCCTCGACGGGCGGCAGCGGCGCGACCGGCTCCGGGGGAAGCACCGGCGGCGGCTGTCCCACGGGGCAGGCGATGTGCTCGGGCTCGTGCGTCGACGTGCTCAGCTCCAACACCCACTGTGGCAACTGCACCACCCGCTGCGCGCCCGACGAGACCTGCGACGACGGCTTCTGCGCGCCCACCAGCCCGCAGAACCCGGCGCTCTACACGGTGAGCCCGGACCACGGCATTCCCGGCTCCACGGTGGTGCTGGTGGTGACCGGCGATCGCATCGATCCCGCGGGCCAGCTGCACTTCACCGGCGGCGGCGTGGTGGACGAGGTGCTGGCGAATACGACGGTGACCGACTCGCAGAACGCGTCGGCGACGCTCTCGCTCACCATGGACGACGGCGGCCCGCTGCTCTCCGGCCCGGCCGAGGTGCGCGTGGTGAACCCGGGGCAGATCATCTCCAACGCGGTGGCGTTCACCATTGGCGGCTCGAGCGCGCCCACCCTGATCTCGCTCAACCCCAACTCGGCGGCGCCCGGCGCGGACGCGACCATCGACGCCACGGGCACGCTCTTCAACTCCACGACGCAGCTCCACGCCTCGGGCCCGGGCGTGAGCGACCTGGTGCTGGCCACGACGTTCGTGAGCGACACCGACGTGACCGCGATCTTCCCGCTCGGCGTCCCGGATGGCGGCGGGCGCGGGCTCATCCCCGGCTCGTACACGGTCGTGGCGGTGAACGGCGGCGCGTCGCCGTCGAACGGGCTGCCTTTCACGGTGACGTCCGAGGTGCCGGTGCTGACGTCGGTGACGCCGAACCAGGCGGCCATCGGCGCGCAGGTGGCGCTCACCGCGAGCGGCGATCAGTTCGACCCGAGCACGGTGCTGCACTTCCAGCAGACCGACGGCGGCGGCGACGTGGCGCTCACCACGAACTTCGTCCGCGTGGACACGGTGCTGGTGCCGGCCTCGAGCCCGCTGGATCTCTCGGGCCTCTCGCCCGGCAGCTACCAGGTCATCGCCGCCAACCAGAGCGGCCAGAAGCTCAGTTCGCCGGTGCCCTTCACCATCAACTCCAACGCGCCGCACGTGACCACGGTGACCCCGAACTCCGGGCTGCAGGCGCACACGGTGTCGGTGACGGTGACCGGCAGCGGGTTCGATCCCACGTCGGTCATCCACTTCCTGCAGGGCTCGGGGGACGTGGCCGAGGCCACGACGTACGTGAGCGCGACCCAGCTCACCTGCACCATCGATCTCACCAGCGCACCCGCGGGCACGGCGGAGGTGGCGGTCATCAACTCCGGAAACCTGGCGTCGAACACGGTGCGCTTCACGGTGCTCAGCAACGTGGCGGTGCTCACCTCGCTGTCGACGGCCGGTGCACTTCAGGGCTCCACGCTGGCGATGACGCTCACCGGCACCAACTTCGAGCAGGGCGCGCTGGTGAACTTCTCGGGCCAGGGGCTCAACAACAACATCATCCCGGACACCGTCACGGCCACGTCGATCGCCATCAGCAACGTGGACCTGTCGAGCTACCAGACGGGCTCGTACGCGGTGACGGTGGTGAACCCGAGCGCGTCGCCGTCGGCGGGGCTGTCGTTCACGGTGGAGCCGGGCACGCCTACGCTCACCGGCATCTCGCCGAACCCGGTGAAGATGAACACGGTGCAGAGCTTCACGCTCACCGGCACGCTGTTCGCGCAGGGCGCCACCGTGCACGTGACCGCCACCGGCGTGGACACCTCCTACAACGCGACCATCACCAACCCCACCACCGCGACCATCTCCAACCTCAGCCTCGCCAACGTGCCCGCGGGTCAGTACACGGTGACGGTGGTGAACCCCGGGCCGCACGCGTCGGGGTCGGTGGCGCTGCACGTGGAGTGGCCGGACGGCGGCGGGTGATGGGAGGCGCTGGAGATCGTCTGGGTCGTGCCTGATTCGCCTCAGCCAGCGAAGCCCGCTTCGAGGCAGGATCGACCGGAGAGGTGAGCTTCGGTCGCCTCCGGTTCACACCCGTCAACGAGGACGTGAAGCGGGTTCACCCGGTCCAATTTTTTGGCAGACCCCGGGCACCACCTCCGAGGCTGTTGCGCCACGGCGCCGTACGCCTCGCTGCGCTCGGTCGTTGAGGCAGGGCGTTCGTTCGCTGCCGAGACGCCCGCTGGACGTGCTTCTGCTTCTTGGGGTTGAAAATGCTTTTTCCCTCAAAAGCCACAAGAAGGCGTCGTGGCTTCTGAGGAGCGCCTCGAGCATCACGCCTCAACGCCCGAGCGAAGCGAGGCCCGGGCCTCCTCCCCATTTCCGCAAAAAAATTGGACCGGGTGAACCCGCTTCACGTCCTCGTCGACAGCGGTGAACCGGAGGCGACCTGAGCCTCCCGCTCAGCTCGCCTCGACGTCACCGCGGACCCTGTCGCGTGATCGAGACCCGCACCTCGTCGACCGAGGCCCCGCCCAGCGAATCTGCCGCCCCGCCCAGCAAATCCGCGGCCCCGCCCAGCGAATCTGCGGCCCCGCCCAGCGGATCTGCGGCCCCGCCCAGCGGATCTGCGGCCCCGCCCAGCGGATCCGCGGCCCCGCCCTACGAACCCGCGGCCCCGCCCTGAGGATTCGCGGCCCCGCCCTGGGGACCTGAGGCCCCGCCCTGCGCCGAGGACTTTCCGTGCGGCTTGACGCCCTCCATCGAATACAGCCCCGACCTCGACACGGGCAGTACGCCGTGCGCCGCCTTCGAGAGCCGCACCATCTCCAGATAGATGATCCCCGCCGTCCGCCAGACGCTCCGCACATCCGGCGCCACCTTGGCCCGCGCCGACGCGTTCGCGTTCCGGGCCGCGCTCAGCGCCGCGGCGGTGTCGCGCAGCTTCTGGGACAGGGCGGCGTCGGCGCCGTAGGGCGCGAGCTCGCCGACGTGGGCGTCGAGGAATTCGGCCAGGCTGGTGAGCGCGGTGGCCATCTCCTTGGGCGAGTGGGGCTCGCGCAGGTGCGGCGCCTGGACGCTCACCGCGTGCGGCGCGACGGCCAGCACCGTGTGCACCCGCTTGATCAGGCCATCGCCTTGGGTGAGCGCGTCGTCGACCTGAGCGGAGCTGGGGTGTGTCGCGCCGGCGTCGAGGTTGCGGGTGGCCACGTTGGACTGGAGCTGGGACAGATAGGGCTGCAGCGCCGCGCGCCAGCCCGTGTTGAAGCTCAGCGGCGCGAGCGCGGCGTCGTCCTCGGCGGCGAGGGTGAGATGACGCGCGGCCGCATCGGCGAGCCGCGCCGCGACCACCCGCGCGCCGACCTCTTCCAAGTGCTGCTCGGGTTCGCTGGTGGAGAGCAGCGCGGGCACGGGCGGGTTGCCCGGCGTGCCCCCGGGATTGGCGATGGTGGCCTGCTTCTTCGCGGCGGGCTTCTTGGCGACGGGCTTCTTGGCGGACGTCTTCTTCGCCGCCGGCTTCGACTTCCGGGACTTCGCAGCCATGTGTGTTCCCCCTGAGATGCGGACAAGCGGGCCACAGGGCGGGGGGCGGTGTCAACGTCAGCCCCCGAAAGGAGCCTCCGGGCCAGGTCGCCCGTTCGGCATCGGCTTCCCGTTGGGATCGCCCGTCGTCGCGAAGGCGTCGAGCACGGACCAGACCTCGGGCATGGTTCGCATGACAGGATTGTGCGTGTCGAGGACGTCGTCGTGGCCAGCGTTGCGCGAGATGAACGTCGCGCCGAGCGCCTCCGCGAGCTTCCTGCCGAGCTCAACGGGAACGACCTCGTCGCCGTTGCCGTGGAGAACGAGCACCGGCACGTGCACGTCCTTCGCGCGCGCGAGCGAGTCGAAGCGATCGCGCACCATGAGCCGCGTCGGCAGGAACGGCACCACTTTCTGCGCGACATCGGGGATCGACGTGTAAGGCGAAATCAGAATCAGCCGCGCCCCCAGCCCGCGCGCGGCCATGGCGACGGCCACACCAGTCCCGAGCGATCGACCTTCGAGCACCGTGCGGGCAATCGGGACGTTCAACTTGTCGTGCAGATGCGCGAGCGCCGCTTCGGCATCCGCGAGGATCGCCGCTTCGCTCGGCCCACGATCGGCGCTCGCGCCGTAGCCCGGGTACTCGACCGCAAAGAAGCCGAATCCCAGTCCGTGCCAACGCGAGGCGAGGCCGTCGAGATCGTCGAGCTGCTCGGCGTTGCCGTGGAAATGAACGATGACCGGTGCGTCCTTTTGCCCCGGCATCCACAGCGCGTGGGCCGTCCCACCAGCAACCGGAATCGACAGCAACTGTGCGCCCGCGACGCGCACCTCGCGCGGCGGCGGCGCGGGAAACAGCAACTTTCGCTGCACGGAGAAGAAGAACGCGGCCACGGCCAGGTAGGCGACGGCCAGCGTCACCAGCGCCACCTTCCCGAGCCGCCTCACCCGTTGCATGCGCGAATCGTAGCGCGTACAAGCGCCGCGCATCGTCGCGCGAGGTTCAACGTGTCCTACGACTCCAAGTTGCACGAAGTCATGGCCAAGGTCGCCCAGGGCGGCGCGGCCAAGTACCACGCCAAGAACAAGGAGAGCGGCAAGCTCTTCGTGCGCGAGCGCCTGGCGCTGCTCTTCGACAAGGACACCTTCGTCGAAGACGCCATGCTCGCCAACAACCTCGACCCCGAGCTGCCCAGCGACGGCGTGGTCATCGGCGTGGGCAAGGTGGACGGCCGGCCGGTCGCCGTGATGGCCAACGACTCCACCGTGAAGGCCGGCAGCTGGGGCGCGCGCACGGTGGAGAAGATCCTCCGCGTGCAAGAGACGGCCATGCGCCTGCGCTGCCCGCTGCTGTACCTCGTGGACTCGGCCGGTGCGCGCATCACCGACCAGGTGGAGATGTTCCCCGGCCGGCGCGGCGCGGGACGCATCTTCTTCAACGAGGTGGCGCTCTCCGGGATGGTGCCGCAGCTCTGCCTGCTCTTTGGCCCGAGCGCGGCGGGCGGCGCGTACATCCCCGCGTTCTGTGACGCGGTGATCATGGTGGAGGGCAACGCGAGCATGTACCTGGGCTCGCCGCGCATGGCGGAGATGGTCACGCGCGAGAAGGTGACGCTGGAGGAGATGGGCGGCGCCAAGATGCACTGCTCCGTCTCGGGCTGCGGCGACATGCTGGTGAAGACGGAGCAGGAGGCCATCGCCGCGGCCAAGACCTACCTCTCGTTCTTCCCCTCGAACTGCGGCGAGCTGCCCCCGCGCGCGACCCCGAAGGCGCCCAAGAGCTCGGGCAAGCGCATCGAGGACATGATCCCCGCCGAGGAGCGCAAGTTCTTCGACATGAACGCGGTCATCGCCGAGCTGGTGGACGAAGGTCCGCAGTTCGAGGTGAAGAAGCTGTTCGCCGGCGAGGTGCTGACCACGCTCGCGCGCATCGACGGCCGGCCGGTGGGCATCATCGCCAACCAGCCGAAGATGAAGGGCGGCGTGCTCTTCGTGGACTCGGCCGACAAGTGCGCGCGCTTCATCTGGCTCTGCGACGCCTTCAACATCCCGCTGCTCTACCTGGCCGACGTGCCCGGCTTCATGATCGGCAGCGCCGTGGAGCGCGCGGGCATCATCCGCCACGGGGCGAAGATGATCAGCGCCGTGTCGGAGGCGACGGTGCCGCGCATCAGCGTCGTGATTCGCAAGGCGTACGGCGCGGGCTTGTATGCGATGAGCGGTCCGGGCTTCGGGCCGAGCTGCACCATCGCGCTGCCGCAGGCGATGATCGCGGTGATGGGCGCCGAGGCCGCGGTGAACGCGGTGTACGCCAACAAGATCGCCGAGAAGCCCGAGGGCGAGCGCGCCGCGTACGTGCAGCAGCTCCGCGACGAGTACAACCGGGACATCAACATCTACAAGCTCGCCAGCGAGCTCGTGGTCGACGCGATTGTTCCCGGCGACGCGCTACGCAACGATTTGGTGAAGCGCTTCGAGCTCTACCAGGCCGAGCTGCAGCCGCAGCGCGCCAAGAAGCACGGCGTCCACCCTGTCTAAGGCGGGGTGAGCGGGACGTCGAAGCGCTCGCGGATCTCCAGCAGGCTGTTGCGCAGCGGGAAGCCGGCGTCGTCGTAGCCGCCGTCGGTGGGGCCGACCTGCCAGTAGGCGCTGCCGGTGAGGTGACCCGGGAGCGAGCCGGCGTCGGCGCTGAGTACGCGGCCGGGCGTGTACGCGGTGATGGTGATCGACGCCGCGCGCACCGAGAGCGAGTCGTCGTCGGGGACCACGCCCGGGCCGCAGAGGAACGGCAGGGTGAGGTTCTGCCAGGTGCCCGGGAGCAGCGTGGCGAAGTTCGTGGAGTTGGTGGTGTTGGTGGTGGCCACGGCGAAGATGCTGCCGCCGTCGGGGGCGGGCGAGCCGCCGCCGTCGCAGGCGAAGGTGCCCAGCGGCGCGTCGGGGTGGAGGTCGATTTCGAGATTTCGGCCGAGCGGTGGCGCGAAGAGCAGATCGCTCGACGGGCCGACCGAGCCCAGGTACGCGGTGGTGTCGGCCACGAGCGTGCCGTCGACGTAGTAGGCCGCATAGAACGGGCCGCCGTCGTCGCCGCCGGGGCCGGGAGGGCCGGCGTCGTAGGTGGGGCCGCCGTCGCCCTGGGGGCCGCACGCGGGATCGAGCACGCAGAGCAGCTCGGGGTTGCCCACGCCGCCGGAGAGATCTTCGCAGCAGACCTGGGAAGCGCCCGCGCAGTCGGCATTCGTCTGGCACACCTGGCTGCACTCGGTGACGGCGCCCGTGGAGTCCGACAAGCAGAGCAGGCCGGCGCCGCATTCGCCGCCGGTGGGGCAGGGATCGCCGAGGCCGGCGTCGCCGGTGTCGTTGCAGAGCGCGGCGATGGCGCAGACCACCTCGCCGGACTGGGTGGGGACGCAGCAGCCGCCGAGGTAGTCCTTGAAGCAGTCGCCGACGTGCTTGCAGGGCTCGCTGCAGAAGCCGATGGGGGTGTTGGCGTCGGGGAGCAGGCAGATGCCGCTCTGGCAGTCGGCGTTGGAGGTGCACTCGGAGCCCGGGCCGTTGGAGCCGCCGGCGTCGGGGGTGCTGGAGCCGTGGCAGGCCGACAGCGCGAGCGCGGTGAACGCGAGGAGGAGGGAAGAGCGCTTCACGGAGAGACCTTGGACGGCGGCCGGAGTGGCAGGGATTCTCACCCCGAGTGGGCCCCGCCGCCAAGTCGCCCGGGGCGCCCGGCCGAGGGCCGTGCGCAAATGGGACGCATGGTGAACGAAGAGGGGTGACAGGCTTTCCCTGGCACGCTCGGACGCCCGCGTGCTTGGGGAACGGTGATTGTGACTGGTGAACCGTGAACAAGAACGGATGCCAGGGATCTGGATGCTCGCGTTTCCCAGGGACGCTCGGACGCACAGCGATTGGGGAACTGTGATCGTGACGGTGATGGTGACGTCAGACCGGACGAGTAGGGTGCACGATCGGTGAGTGGGAAGGGGGGGCGGCGAAATGCTGGTCGAGAGGTTTACGGATTTGAAGACATGGCAGATCGCGCGCTCGTTCAGGAAGAGCGTGTGCGATCTCGCGCGGCGACCTGAGTTCAGCAATCGCGTGCTGGCCCAGCAGATGATGCGCTCCGCCGACTCGATTCCTTCGAACATCGCCGAGGGTTTTGGCCGGCTCAAGTTGAACGACCGATTGCACTACCTGCGGATGGCGCTCGGTTCGAGCTACGAAACCCAGAGTCATCTCCATCTCGCCTACGACGATGGCCTCTGCTCAGCCGCCGAGTTGGCCGCTCTTCTCGAGCTGGCCCAATCGACGGACCGCCTCATCCTCGGTCTCAGTCGAGCGCTCCAGGTTCGCAGCTGACGGTCACCATCACTGTCACGATCACGGTTCCCCAAGCAGTGGGCGTCCGAGCGTCTGAGGAAAACGCTGGCATCCAGGTCCCGCGCGTCGCGGTCTTGTGCACGGTTCACCAGTCACGATCACCGTTCCCCAAGCACGCGAGCATCCGAGTGCCCGGGGGAAAGCCGTGCATCCCTCTCTTGCATCCGAGCGTTCCAGTAGCGCGCGGCCCTTCGGGCGCGCGCCTGTGGCGTCTCTGCTTGCATCACTGCGCGATAGCGATATGTCTCGAGTGTCCATGCCCGATCTCGCGCTCGCTCGTCTGCTCCAGTCCCGCGGCATTCGGGATACGCGGGTGCTGTCCGCCATCGCCGCGCTCGACCGCACCGAGTTCGTCCCGCCCTCCAAGCGCGCCGAGGCCGGCCAGGACGCCGCGCTCTCCATCGGCTACGGCCAGACCATCTCCCAGCCCTGGGTGGTGGCCTACATGACCGAGCAGCTCCACCTCGCCGGCGACGAGCGCGCCCTCGAGGTCGGCACCGGCTCCGGCTACCAGGCGGCCGTGCTTGGCCAGCTCTGCGAGGAGCTCTGGACCATCGAGCGCTGGCCCCAGCTCGCCTGGGCCGCCCGCGAGCGCCTCGAGAAGCTCGGCCTCGACGACAAGGTCCACGTCCTCGTCGGCGACGGCATGGCCGGCCTCGCCGAGCACGCGCCCTACGACGCCATCCTGGTCACCGCCGCCGCCCCCGAGGTGCCGCCCGCCCTCGTGGCCCAGCTCGCGCCCGGTGGCCGCATGGTCATCCCCGTGGGCAGCTCCGGCGGGCCCCAGCACCTGGAGCGCATCACCCGCCGCGTCGACGGCACGCTCACCTCGCTGCGCCTGCTCGACGTGCAGTTCGTCCCGCTCTTGCCCGGCGTGGTCGAGCCGCCCTCGGCATAGCCCCCAAGAATCACCTCGGGCGAATTCCGGGCTTCTTGGTACAACCGGCACCTCACTCGTTTGGGGAGGCGTCATGCGCTGGTCGTGGGTCGTCGCGCTGGGGATGTTGGTGGCGTGCTCGGGGAACAACGGCAGCAGCAGCTCGAGCGGTGCCGTCGGCGCCACCGGCGGCAGCGGGAGCCACGGCAGCAGCGGCGCGGCGGCGGGCAGCAACAGCAGCAGCAGCAGCGGCCCCGCGGGCTCCGGTGCTGGCACCAATACTGGCGGGACGAGCGCGACCACGGGGACCACCACGGCCGGCACCGGCGCGTCGACGACGACCACCGCCGGGTCCGCGGGCACCAACACCACCGGGAACACCAGCACCGCCAGCTCGACCGGCGGCTCCAGCGGCACCACGGGCGGGCCGAGCCTCGCGTTCACGCCGAGCAACGGCCGCTTCGAGGCGGGCTTCTCCACGAGCTCGCCCGTCTGCTCGGACGGCACGCAGACCTGCACCAACACCTGCGACAGCTCCAACAGCTGCAACCCGTGCACGTGCGACGACAACACGTGCGGCCAGGTCCCCGCCGTGGGCAACGACTTCGTGCTCACGGACTACAGCGCGACGGTGGGTCAGGATTGCTCCAACTATGAAGGCTTCGCGTTCCCCGGCACAGGCCAGCACCTGCTCGACTTCGTCCTCACCGACAACGCCACCGCCTGCACGCCGGGCGTCCCGTGGGAGCACGGCTCGACACCCGTGTTTGGTGGGCAGGGCACCGCGCCCGACGTGTTCTGGCAGGTGAGCGGCGTGGTGGATGGCTTCACGCCGTTGATCGCCGTCTCGGGCACCGTCAACCTGCACCAGATGACGCCCACCGGCGCCCAGGTGGACTACGACATCGTGCTCTCCACGGGCCTGGACTCGAACGGCCAGCCGATTCAGCCCACCGTCCCGATGAGCGGCAGCTTCGCGCTCGCGACCTGCCCGTAGCCGTCTACGGGTGCAGCACGCACCCGCCAGTCACCTCGCCGCTCCAGCGCGCCCGCATCGCGGCCTTGAACTCCGCGAGCGGGAAGGTGTGCGAGACGTGCGGCGAGATCCGGCCCGCCTCCGCCCACGCCAGCACCTGGGCGAGCCGCGGGCCTCGCGTCGACGGGTCCATCGCGGTGGAGATCGCGGTGGGGCAGCCGAGGACGTCGAGGCCCTTCATCATGATGAGGTTGGTGGGCAGCTGGTTCGCGTTGGGCGCGCCACGCTGGCCTTTGCCCTGGGCCACGAACGGTGTCGACGCCCAGCCCACGATGAGGAACCGCGCGCCGAAGCGCACGCAGCGCAACGACTCGAGCGAGATGTCGCCGCCCACTGCGTCGTAGACCACGTCGACGCCGCGGCCGTCGGTGAGATCCTTCACCTTCTCCCGGAAGCCGCCCTGGACGTTGACCGTATGGTCCGCGCCGTGCGCCGTCACCGTGGCGAGCTTCGAGTCCGAGCGGCCGGTGGCGATCACCGTGGCGCCGCAGAGCTTGGCCACCTGGACCGCCGCGAGGCCGGTCGCGCCGGACGCGCCGTGGATGAGCACCGTCTCGCCCGCTTGCAGGCGCCCGCGCGTCACCAGGCAGTGGTAGGCGGTCTCGTAGCTCCCGAGCAGCGCAGCGGCCTGGTCGAAGCTGAGCTTCCCCGGAATGGGAATCACCGCTTCGGTGGGCGCGACCACGTAGGTCGCGAAGCCGCCGTACGCCTGGTAGGCGCCGAGCGAGCGCGGCCCGGATAGCAATCCGTCGACGAGAACCCGCGCGCCAGGCTTCACCCTCGCCTCGGCACCGGCCCAAATGACCTCGCCCGAGCATTCGAGCCCGGGTGTGTAGGGCGGCTTCGGCATGTGCTGGTACTGGCCGCTGGTCATGAGCAGGTCCACCCAGCCCACCGCCGCGCTCTTCACCTGGACCACCAGGTCGCCCGGCTGCAGCGCCGCGGTGTCGATCGACTGCGGCGCGAGCGACATCTTCGACTCGACCGCCTCGAGCGGGTTCTCCGCGAACTCCGAGACCACCACGCGGATTCCAGTGAAGATCGTCATGCTCGTTGCCTCGTCGGGCTTCCGGATGAGCTTGCCATCTTCCGCCGGGGCGTTCCGGCGCGCACGCCCGGCGTCGACTCCGGACTAGGATTGGTCCATGAGCGCAAGCGAGCCGCTGTCCACCACGTCCGTCGCCACCGCGCGCTTCCTGGAGGAGCTCGACACCCTCGTCCGGGCGCGCTACCCGCTCATCTACCTCGTCTCCTGGGAAGAGCAGCGCCTCGACGCCATCATGGCCTCGCTGGCGCAGAACCACGGCAAGCAGCTCTACGTGTGGAGCGTGACCAAGGGCCTGCGCAAGCTCTCGGGCGCGCGCGTGGTGCCGCCGTTCGAGAACAGCGAGGACCCGCTGGTCGCGCTGGCCGCCGTCGAGAAGCTGGGCGAGCCGAGCCTCGTGGTGTTGAAGGATCTGCACCCGTTCCTGACGGAGCCCAAGCTGGTGCGCGCGCTGCGCGAGCTCGGCCAGTCGCTGCAGAAGACGTACACCACCTGCATCCTGCTCTCGCCCACGCTCACGCTGCCCACGGAGTTGGAGAAGGAAGTCACCGTCCTCGACGTGCCGCTCCCCACGTTCCGCGACCTTGCCAGCCTGCTGCGCGAGATCGTGGGCGTGCTCCGCAAGAACAAGACCGCCGAGGTGGAGCTGCGCAAGGACCAGGCCGAGCAGCTGGTGAAGGCCGCGCTCGGGCTGACGCTGCACGAAGCGGAGAACGCGTTCGCCAAGGCTGTCGCCAACGACCAGCGGCTCGACGCGCAGGACATCCAGCTCGTCCTCGAGGAGAAGCGGCAGGTCATCCGAAAGAGCGGGCTGCTCGAGTACTACCCCGTGGACGACACGCTCTCGGGCGTGGGCGGGCTCGACAACTTGAAGAACTGGCTCAGCCAGCGGACGTCGGCGTTCACCGAGGCCGCGCGCCAGTTCGGCCTGCCCGAGCCGAAGGGGCTCTTGCTCCTCGGCGTGCAGGGCTGCGGCAAGAGCCTCACCGCCAAGGCCATCGCCTCGCAGTGGAGCCTGCCGCTGTTGCGCCTCGACATGGGCCGCATCTTCAGCGGCCTCATTGGCAGCTCGGAGGAGAACCTGCGCCGCGCCATTCGCGTGGCCGAGAGCGCCGCGCCGGCGGTGCTCTGGGTGGACGAGATCGAAAAGGGCCTCTCCGGCATCGCCAGCTCGGGCTCGACGGACGGCGGCGTCACCGCGCGCGTGTTCGGCGCGCTGTTGACGTGGCTGCAGGAGAAGACGGCGCCGGTGTTCGTGGTGGCCACCGCCAACCGCATCGACGGGCTGCCGCCGGAGCTTTTGCGCAAGGGCCGCTTCGACGAGATCTTCTTCATCGATCTCCCCGACGTGGACGAGCGCGCGCAGATCTTCGACATCCACCTGCGGCGCCGCCATCGCGATCCCGCGAACTACGATCTCGCCGAGCTGGCGCGACTGGCCGAGGGCTTCTCGGGCGCGGAGATCGAGCAAGCGGTCGTCGCGGGCTTGTACGAGGCGTTCGCCGAGCAGAAGGAGCTCGAGTCGCAGCACCTGCATAAGGCCATTCGCGAGACGTTCCCGCTGTCGATGACCCTGCGCGAGGAGATCGAAAGGCTGCGCGCGTGGGCGCGCGAGCGCACCCGGCCGGCGTCGACGGTGCCGGCATGAGCGACGACAAGAAGCACGAGCGCTTTGCACACCTCGAGAGGGAGCGCGCGGCGCCGTTGCGCGAGAGCGTCGTCCCGGGTGCCGCCGATCGCTTTGGCTCTGAGCCGCCAGCGGCCGTCGAGCGCGAGCCGGCGCCGCTGATTCCGAAGCCCACGCCAACCGCCGCGCGGTTCGACGTGCCCACCGGGCCCGATCAGCTCGATCTGGAGAAGGCGTCGGATGACGAGCAGCCGTTCGTGGTCTGCGCGGGCTGCGGGACGGAGTCGGGCAAGTTCGCGCAGTTCTGTCCCACGTGCGGCGCGAGCTTCGACACGCCCCAGCAGCGCGAGCACAACGCGCGCGTGTGGGCGGGCCGCAAGGCGCAGCTCCAGGCCGATCGGGACTCGGCGCACGCCAGGCAGGACGCGCTCCTCGAGGACGCCAAGCAGCAGGCCGCGGTTCGCCACAACCAGGCCGTGGCCATGGCCGAAGAGGTGAAGCAGGCCTACGAGCGCGACGGCGCGCTGGCCTCGCAGAACAAGCGGCCCTGGATCCAGCGCGAAGCGGGCGGCTCGGGCTCGCCGCTGCTCACGCTGCTCTCGGGTTTGCCCGAGCCGTGGAACTGGGTGGTGGGCGGGGTGACAACGCTCGTTCCGCTCGCGATGGTTGCGGTCGCGCGCACGCACAGCACGGCGTGGGACATCGGCGCCGCCTGGCTGGGGATCGACTTCCTCTTGCTGTTGCCGCGGGAGTTCTGGCGGCCGCGTCGGCGAACCTGGTGGGACGACTTCTGAGGATTGGCCGCACGGCTGCCTGCTTTGGTAGGGTGCCGCGCATGAAAATCCAGAACCTCCTCGTCTCCTCGCTCGCCGCGCTGGCCCTCGTGGGTTGCGGCGGCAGCAGCTCGAGCAGCAGCGGCTCCAGCACCGGCACCAGCGCCACCAACGCGGGCAACGGCAGCACCACGACCACGGCGGCGGCTGGCTCGAGCGGCGCGGCATCGACGGGCTCCACCGGCGCGGCGTCGACGAGCAGCGGCTCGAGCGGCGGCTCCACGAACTCGGGTGTGAGCGGATCTTCGACGTCGACCACGGCGAGCTCGGGCTCCAGCGGCTCGACGGGCACGACCGCGTCGACGGGCAGCAGCGGGTCGACGGGCAGCAGTGGCTCGAGCGGCGGCAGCACCACCGGCGGCACCGGGGCCATCAGCGCGCCCGACCTCACCTGGACCTGGGTGGACTTCCCGGGCGCGCACTGCCGCGACGGCTCGGCCACGGGTATCGGCGTGAACCTGAACCCCAACTCGGACAAGGTCCTCGTCTTCTTGATGGGCGGCGGCGCCTGCTTCAACAGCATCACCTGCGGGCAGAACCCGTCGCACTTCGGCGCGAGCGACTTCAACTCGCAGGTCGGCACGGTGCAGCTCGACGGCGTCTTCGACCGCACCAACACCGCCAACCCGTTCGCCGACTGGAACATGGTCTTCGTGCCGTACTGCACCGGCGACGTGCACGCGGGCAACAACCCCTCGGGCTCCGTCTCGGGTGTGAGCGGCACGCAGCAGTTCGTGGGTTACACCAACGTCCAGCAGTACCTGCAGCGCCTGGTGCCCACGTTCCCCAACGCCACCCAGATCGTCTGGAGCGGCGCGAGCGCGGGCGGCTTCGGCGCGGCGGCCACCTACGCCCAGGCGGCCGCGGCGTTCAGCCCCATCCACGTCGACATGCTCGACGACTCGGGCCCGCTGATGGAGGACCCGTACCTTGCGAGCTGCCTCCAGGATCAGGTGCGCCAGCTCTGGGGCCTCGACGGCACCATCCTCGCCGACTGCGGCAGCGACTGCCCCGACAACACCAACTACATGCTCGCGTACCTCAAGCACGTGGTGAACGCCTCGCCCGCGCGCCAGTTCGGCCTGATGGACTCCACCGACGACAACACCATCACCCTGTTCTTCGGCTTCGGGCAGAACAACTGCTCGGGCTTCGGGGTGGTCTCCGCTTCGACGTTCACCGCGGGCCTCGAGGACATCCGCACCCAGATGGCCAGCTCGCCGAACTGGGGCGAGTTCATCTTCGACGGCACCCAGCACACGGCCATGGGCGACGCGGACTTCTACACGCTCGAGGCGCCGGACGGCGGCGTGGTCATGAGCGACTGGGTGGAGGCCCTGGCCGACGGCGGCGTGAGCAACACCGGCCCGTAAGCGGTCCAGCAGAGCAGGGCAGCAACCAGGAGCCGCTCCGGTCGCAAGCTTGCGCCCGCGGGCGGCTCCTTGTATGAGAGCCGCCCCCATTTCCGGGGCTCGACCTCTGCGGCGCGAGGATCCTCGCGTTCGGCACGTCGGGATTCACACGAGGCACAAAATGAAGAAGCAGATCCTGGGCAAGAAGGTCGGCATGACGCAGGTCTTCGGCGAGGACGGCTCGCGCATTCCCGTCACCGTCGTCGAGGCCGGTCCGTGCACCGTCATCGGCCACCTCACCGAAGAGAAGAACAAGTACAGCGCCATCAAGGTCTCCTTCGACGAGTTCGCCAAGCCGGCCGAGGGCAAGAAGCCCCGCTGGGAGAAGGTGATGTCCAAGGCCGAGGTCGGCGCCTTCACCAAGGCTGGCCAGACCCCCGCCCGCGTGGTGCGCGAGTTCCGCGTGCAGCCCAAGGAGCTCGAGGGCTTCGCCATCGGTAGCCAGCTGAAGGCCGAGATCTTCGCCAAGGGCGAGATGGTCGACGTCAGCGGCATCACCAAGGGCCACGGCTTCGCGGGCGTCATGTTCCGCCACAACATGTCCGGCATGGGCGCGCCCCAGAGCCACGGCGCGCACGAGTACCACCGCCACCAGGGCGCCATCGGCCAGCGCAAGACGCCCGGCCGCACCTACAAGAACAAGCGCATGCCCGGCCACATGGGCGTGGTGAAGCGCACGGTGCAGAACCTCACCGTCGTCGACGTGGACGCGGCCAACAACCTCATCCTCATCAAGGGCGCGCTGCCCGGCGCCAACGGCACCGTCCTCACCATCCGCAGCGCGGTGAAGGCGCGCCCCGCAGCCGCGAAGTAAGAGAAACGCAGAGCGCACCGGCGCCTACATCCGCAGGGCTTGCCGCGAGGGGCCGCTGACTGTAAGGTCGGCGGCCTTTTTTGTATCCGGGTGATGGATTGCCTGGCCGGTTCGGGAGTTCTGCGATGCGCCTCGCGGGTTTGGTTGCGGTGCTTGTGCTGGCGGTGGGTTGTAGCGGCTCCTCCACCAAGAAGATCGCGGTGGGCGGCTCGTGCACGCCCGAGGCCGACGGCAAGAGCACCGAGTGCGCCAGTGGCTTGTGCCTGGCTCTGGATACGGGGGCGGGGTTCTGCACCCAGGACTGCGCCAAGAACCCCACCTGCCCGGACGGCTACAGCTGCCAGCACGCGGGCCAGTTCGGCATCGTGTGCATGAAGACCCAGGGCTGCAAGACGGACAACGACTGCCCCGCCGGTCACATCTGCGACGCCACCACGAGCACCTGCTACATCAAGGTCAGCCGCGCGCTCTGCGAGCCGTGTGAAGACGACGCCCAGTGCGCCGGCGGCGGCTCCTGCTTCACCGCGCTCGGCTCGGGCGAGAAGTTCTGCACCGACGCCTGCGACTCCAACGGCAACTGCCCCGCGGGCTACACCTGCGAGAACCTGCCCAACGGCGGCAAGACCAACCAGTGCGTGCCCGTGTCGGGCTCGTGCGACTTCGGCAAGCCGCTCTGCGCGCCCTGCCGTGGCGACAATGAGTGCGGCGGCGCGCTCGACCTCTGCGTGCGCAACGTGGTCTCGGGCGAGCAGTTCTGCGGCACCCAGTGCGCCCCGCCGGATGCGGGCCGCGACGACTGCCCGAGCGGCTTCACCTGTACCGACCTCAAGCTCGACGCGAGCGGCTCGGGCCCGTACCAGTGCGTGCCCAACTCCAACACCTGCCAGGGCTACTGCGACACCACCGACCCGCACGTGCAGACGCTGGAGTGTGGACTGGGCCGCACCTGCGACACGGACTCCAAGCAGTGCGTGCCCGCCAACGACGGCCGCCAGTGCTCGCCCTGCGAGACCAACGACGACTGCGCCAAGGCCGCGAACCCGAACAACCAGTGCATCGTGAACACCTCCACCAACAGCGCGGCGCACGGCGAGACCTTCTGCGCCGAGCCCTGCCCGGCCACGGGCGGCGACGCGATCTGCCTCCAGGATCTGGGGCCCGGCTTCGTCTGCTCGCAGGTGGGCCAGGAGCACTTCTGCACCCCGGTGCAGGGCACCTGCACCAAGGGCCTGGGCCGGCTGGGCGACAACTGCTCGGCCAACCTCGCCGGCGATTGCGTCACCGGGGTGTGCCTGGGGGCTGGCGTGAACAACCTCGAGAGCATCTGCTCGGCGGCATGCGGCCTCGACTCGGACTGCGGCGACTCGCGCTACCACTGCTGCCAGACGGAGCAGATCTTCCCGCCGGACGGCGGCGCTCCGTTCGTCACCTACGACTGCACCCAGCGCAACGCCACCAACACCGGCGCGCCCGACGCGGGCGTGTGCGCGCCGCCGGGTGGCGCGTTCGGTGATGACTGCTCGCCGGGCCGTCCGCCGTGCACCTCGGGCGCGTGCCTCGACCTCGGCACCGCGGAGCTCTGCTCGCTGTACTGCGATACCCAGAGCTGCCCGCCGGACTTCACCTGCGAGTCGGCGCTCGACGTCTCCACGGGCAACACCGCGCAGGTCTGCTTCCCCAACGGCGGCGGCCTCGCTGGCGGCGACTGCACCTTCGGTCCCGCGGCCTGCGCCTCGGGCCTCTGCATCGCCAAGGTCTCCGGCAACATCTGCACGGTGGCCTGCGACACCACCCACGGCAGCGCCGACTGCCCCAGCGGCTGGGCCTGCACGCAGCACACGCCGGTGGCCGGCGGCGGCGACACCACGGTCTGCATCCCGCCGGACCTCCAGTAGGCAACGGGGTTGGCTTCTTGTTGTAGCTCCACTTTTCGCTGTGGTAGGTCACACCGCCCTCAGTAGGTCGCCCATGACGAGCCGCTACCGGTCGAGCCTCTTCGTATTGCTGGGCCTGATTGCCGTGTCGGGCTGCAACTGCGGCAAGGCCGCGAAGCTCACGCACGCGCCCGAGGACTACGACGTCGAGCCCGGCAGCCCCGAGGTGGCGCCGGACCTGCCCGTGGTCGACGCGAACAGCCAGCCGCCGCCGGTGACCTACGCCATCAACGTGCCGCGGCAGTGCGACATCTTCACCCAGAACACGGTGCGCAAAGTCGACATCATGTGGGTGATTCAGAACTCGGGCTCGATGGCCTCGCACCAGGCCCAGCTCGCGAACAACTTCAGCGGCTTCATCAACTTCCTCCTCTCGGCCGATCCGCCGATCGACTTCCACATCGGCGTGGTGACCACGGACACCGACGACCCCAACGAGAGCGGCACCCTGCACAACTGGGGCATCCCCGATCCCGATCTGAACTCGGCGGTGGATCACCCGCTCTGCAACGGCATCTCCGGCTTCGGGCTCGCGGGCAGCTTCATCCAGTGCACCCCGCCCACGGATGGCGGCCCCACGCTCTGCAACACCGACCCGGACGAGACCAACACCTCGGGCAGCGTGCAGTGCGCGTTCAACGAGATGTCGGCGGTGGGCACCCGCGGCAGCTCGCACCAGCGCGGTCTGTACGCGAGCTACCTGGCGCTGAACCGACCCGAGAACGTGGACACCGGCGCAGGCACCAACTTCATCCGCCCCGACGCGGCCCTCTACGTGGTGTACGTGGGCAGCGAGGACGACCTCTCCTGCAGCCCGACCGTCGGCAATCCGCTCACCGACCCCAACTCGGGCGGCACCTGCAACACCGTGGACCCGGAGTGCAAGTGCCAGCCCGACGCGCAGCTGCAGTGGGGCGGCACGGCGTTCTTCGAGCGCTTCCTCTCCAACTACAAGGGCTACGGCCACAGCGACCTGGTGGCCGCGGCGGCGGTGGTGGCCACCGAGCACAACTCCGTGCCCCAGTTCTCCACCGCGCCGTACCCGGGCGTGGGCTGCTCGAGCGGCGTCATCGACCCCAACACCAACCAGCCCATCGAGGCGTTCTACGGCCAGCGCTACATCGAGGTGGCCCAGGCCACGGGCGGCGCGGCCACCAGCATCTGCGCCTCCGACTTCAACGACGCGCTGAACCGCCTCGGCTTCGCCGTCTCCGGCCTGCGCCGCGACTTCAAGCTCTCGCGCGGCCCGAGCACGCAGACCATTGAGGTCTACGTGTCGCCGCGCAACGCGCTCACCTGCACCACCGACCAGGAGTGCGCCACCGATCCCGACGGCTACAACTCCTGCCAGGCCGGCCACTGCAGCAAGCTGGTGCAGAGCTCGCTGCAGCCGCTCGACACCGGCGCCGAGTACATCCAGTGCGACAACGGCGTGCTCCGCAACACCGTCGAGTTCGGCGCGGATGCCGTTCCGCCGGCCGAGGGCACCGTCGAGGTCTGCTACGACGTCGACGCCCACTTCAACTCCATCTGCCAGTAACTCTCATCGTGCGAGGCACTCTCTTCATGCGAACGCGGAACATCCTGCTCGTGCTCGCGACGCTGATGTTGGCGTCGAGCGCGTTCGGCGCCGAGCCCGAGCGCGTGGTGGTGCGCAACCGCCTCTACAGCCCCGAGGGCCAGATTGAGCTCGGCGTGGAAGCGAGCATGTCGCTCATCAACCGGCTCGTCTCCACCAACAACTTCCAGGTGACGGGCGCCTACAACTTCACCAACGAGTGGGCGGTGGAGCTGTTTGGCGGCTACGCGCTCTCGGGCCACACCGACATCGCGGATCAGGTGAACAGCGAGGTGGCCTCCAAGCCCATCAACACCTTCCAGACCGTCGACGACTTCGCCGGGCTCTGGGAGATGAAGTGGAACGTGGCGGCCGGGGCGCGCTGGGCGCCGCTCTACGGCAAGCTCAACCTCTTCGCCGACCTGCCGGTGCACTTCCAGGCGTACCTCGCCGGCGGCCCGGGCGTGGCCGGCCTGGAGCGCAAGAGCGTGACCTACTGCCTCGCGGCGCCCACCAAGGACCAGGACGGGAACACCATCTGCGATCAGCCGCTCGACGAGACCCGCGTGGCGCCGATGGGCCAGGTGGGCGGCGGCCTTCGCTTCTGGCTGGGGCCCAAGGTGGTGCTGCGGCTGGAGGCGCGCGACTACTTCTTCCCCGACAAGTACCAGATCAACATCGACCGTCAGCTGGCCGCGGGCGGCGCCACCGATGCGGGGCAGCAGGTGGGAAGCCCCGGCTTCCAGAACATCATCTTCCTCTCTGCCGGTCTGAGCTACGTCTTCTGACCCTTGTCCCGGGGCTTTTGCGCGGCGCGAGCTGCGTGACGCCCGGGCCCGAGCGAACACCATGAGCCTGCTCCGAAACCGCCTCTTCCTCGCCGCGCTCGCCGTGAGCGCGCTGGCCCTCGCGCCCGCGCGCGGCTACGCGGCCAGCGACGACGACGACGACGAGATCCCGCCCTCGGCGGCCCAGCCGAACACCACGCCGACCTCGCCGACGCCGGCCAAGCCCGCCACGCCTGCCTCGCCGGCCAAGCCCGCCTCGCCCGCGCCGGCGTCGACCGCGACGCCCGCTCCGACGCCTTCGGCGACGACCGAGGCTCCCCCGGCGCAGCCCGCGCAGCCGACGGGACCCGCCGTGGGTGGTCCGGAGATCAAGCTCACCGGCGGGGCGCCGCTGAACGACCCGGACGTGCACGTGCACACCGTGCAGCGCAAGGTGCTCGCCGACAAGGGCCGCTCGGAGGTGGTGCTCTTCCCCGCGGTGGCGCAGGTGAACGGCAAGTTCACCAACCACCTGGGCGTCGCGGCCGAGTACCTGTACCACTTCCAGGAGAACGTCGCGTTTCAGATCACGCCCTCGTACTTCTACGTGAACGGCGAGAGCAGCTTCAACGAGGACCTGGTCAACATCGCCCGCCTGCAGGCCCAGGCCGCCACGGCGCTGACGATGATCTGGAACGTGGAGGCGGGCGTGGAGGCCGCGCCCATCTACGGCAAGTTCGCCTTCTACGAGGGCAACATGGCCAGCTTCGCGCTGGTCATCGACGCCGGCGTGGGCGTGGGTCAGACCCGCGTGCAGCTTCGCCCCTCGAGTGTGGACGAGGCGGGCAACACCATCAACGCCACCTTTGGCGACACTGGCTACCGCTTCCTGGGCAACGTGGGCGGCGGCTTCCGTGTGCGCTTCGGCGAGCACTGGGTGGCGCGCCTCGAGGTGCGCGACCAGGTGTACACCGCGGCCGTGTCCAGCGTGAACGGCTGCGACGCCACCGACCTGGAGCAGCTGGTGGCCGGCGGCCAGCCGGTGAACGCCTCCTGCAACCCCGCCAAGTTCGCCACCGCGGCGGACGGCAGCCAGCCCGACATCCCGCTGGCGCGCGCGCTCGTGAAGACGCCCTCGAGCGACGTGCTGAACCAGGTCCTGTTCTTCGGCGGCGTCGCGTACGTCTTCTAGCCGGCCCCTCTTCGCTTCGAGATCACCATGCGTCGCACGGCAATCCTCCTCGCCTTCGCGCTCATCCTGGCCCCGCAGCTCGCGGTGGCCGACGAGACGGAGACGTTCGTCCACGCGGTGGGCTTGTACAAGGCCGGCACCTACGCCGACGCCGCGCGCGAGTTCTACGAGCTCGCCAACGGCCCCAAGGGCAACACCCGCCAGCAGAGCGAGTACTACCTGGCCGAGTGCTTCTTCGGCATGAAGCTCTACCAGAGCGCGCTCAGCTACTATTCGGGCATCCTCGACCAGGGCCCCAACCACCCCAAGTACGCCGACTCGCTGGTGGGCCTGGTGAAGGTGGACGAGGCGCTGGGCGACGACGTGCTCATCCCGTCGCGTCTGAACAAGGAGTACGACACCGCCAACAACGTCCTGGGCAGCAAGGACTTCCCCCAGGATGTGCTGCTGAAGATCAACTACATCGTCGGCCGCGTGAACTACGAGAAGGGCCGCTACGACGACGCCATCTCGTTCCTCGACACCGTCACGCCCGACTCGCTCTACTTCGCGCGCGCCCAGTACCTCCGCGGCGTGGTGCTCGCCCGCAGCGGCAAGCAGAACGACGCCGCCATCGCCTTCGAGAAGACGCTCGCCCTCAAGGACGACAAGGTGAAGTACATCGAGCTCGCCGACATCCACGACCTGGCGCTGCTCGGCGCCGCGCGCGTGGCCTACGGCCAGGGCGACTACGCGAAGGCCGTGAAGTACTACGAGAGCGTCCCGCGCTTCTCCCGCTTCTGGGACCAGGCGCTGTTCGAGAACGGCTGGGCCCGCTTCCAGAACGAGGACCTGGGAGGTTCGCTCGGCTCGCTCCAGGCGCTCCACGCGCCGCAGTTCGAGGGCAGCTTCCAGCCCGAGTCGTGGATCTTGAGCTCCACGGTCTACTTCTTCTCGTGCCTGTACGACGAGGCCAAGTTCGCCCTCAAGAGCTACGAGGACAACTACCTCCCCATGCGCGAGAAGATTCAGCCGCTCCTCGAGGGCGACCACGACAACGAGTTCTTCGCACACCTGCTGGACGAGCAGAACGCCAGCCAGCTCCCGCCGGCCGTTCGCAACTGGCTGCTCGCCAACTCGCGTCTGCAGGGCTTCCGCACCTTCTTGGGCCAGCTGGAGGCCGAGAAGGGGCAGGTGGCCGCGGTGCAGACCTGGCGCAGCTCGCCCATGGCCAACGAGCTCGATCAGGCCATCGACGCCCAGCGCCAGCTGCTCACCCAGGTGACCGGCAAGTTCGTGAAGGAGCGCCTCAACGACGTGGTGGGCACCATCAAGGGCTTCGAAGGGCAGGTGGCCATCATCCGGTTCGAGACCACGAAGGCGGAGAAGGAGATCCTGGAGTCGAACACCAACATCCAGGCCCGCCTCGAGGGTCAGCGCCTGCTGCGTCCGGAGATGCCCGCCGAGGATTGGGAGTACTGGAGCTTCCAGGGCGAGTTCTGGATCGACGAGATTGGCTACTACCAGTACACGCTGAAGTCGGGCTGCGCGAAGGCCAAGACCGAATAGGCGGGCGAAGCCGTTGGTAAAGCGGCCGCACCGTCGCCCGGAAGCCCGGGTTGACCGTGCGGCCGTCGTGCGCTTGAGTGCAGGTCCTTTTCAGTCGCTTGTCGTTCCCGGAGAGACACATGAAGCGGTTGCAGAAGCTGCTGTCGGGCGCGCTGATCCTGGCCCTCTCGCTGCCGCTCGCGGCGAGCGCTGCCAAGGACAAGAAGAAGAAGGAAAAGGCGCCGCCCTCGGCCGTGGACACCAGCGCCCCGGCCACGCCGCCCACCGCCAAGAAGGACGACAAGAACAAGAAGAAGGACGAGCGCAAGGGCCCGGCCAGCTACAACGCCGAGAACGCGCGCCCAGGCCAGCAGACGGCCGAGGAAGAGCAGCGCGCCGCGGCCCTCGACAAGAAGAACGACGAGAGCATCGCCGAGCTGAAGAACGTCATCCGCCAGGTGCCGGCCGACAGCCCGCAGAAGGCCGACCTCATCTTCCAGCTCGCCGAGCTGTACTACGACAAGAACAAGTACATCTACGCGAAGGAGATGCGGAAGTACTTCAAGGAGCAGGACGAGTACGCCGCCAAGCAGGACCGCGGTGAGAAGGTGGGCGGCGAGCCCAAGGTCGACACGAAGGAGAGCGACCTCTGGCGCAACGAGGCGCTGCGTCTGTACGAGCAGATCTTGAAGGAGTTCCCCACCTACGAGCGCAAGGACGAGGTGCTCTTCACGCTGGCCTACAACCAGTACGAGAACCCCAAGACCAAGACGACCGCCGTCCAGAACTACTTCACCCTCATCAAGCAGTACCCGCAGTCGAAGTTCGTGCCCGACGCCTACCTCCAGCTCGGCGAGCACTTCTTCAACACCAACGACCTGGAGAAGGCGCGCCGGAGCTACTCCGAGGCCTTCAAGAGCCAGGAGCCGAAGATCCACAACTTCGCCGAGTACAAGCTCGCCTGGTGTGACTTCAACGCCGGCGACTACGACGGCGCCATCAAGAAGTTCAAGGACGTGATCGCCGCCTCCCAGAGCAAGGACAAGGTCCAGCTCCGCAACGAGGCCTTGAACGACCTGGTGCTGCCCTTCACCCAGATCGAGGCGACGGACGAAGCGATCACCTACTTCGAGGCCAACGCCGGCAAGAAGAAGGCGCACCACCTCACCCAGAAGCTCGCCGAGAGCCTGGGCCAGAGCGGCAAGCACGACGCCGCCATCAAGGTCTACCGCGAGCTCATCGCCAAGGACCCGAACGACACCGAAGCGCCGGGCTACCAGCAGTCGATCGTCGCGTCGTACGAGAACCTGCGCCGCCGCGATCTCGTGTCGAAGGAAATGAAGGTCCTCGTCGAGAACTACGGCCCGAAGAGCCAGTGGGCCCAGGTCAACAAGGACAACAAGAGCGCGATGTCGGCGGCCTACGAGGCCACCGAAGGTGCCATGCGCAAGATGGTCACCGAGTACCACCAGGAGGCCCAGCGCACGAAGGACGTGGCCACCTACAAGCTCGCGCGCGACATCTACAAGCAGTACGTCGACAACTTCGGCGAGTCTGAGTACGCGTTCAACCTCCGCTTCTACTACGCCGAGATCCTCTACACCTTGCAGCAGTGGGAGCCCGCGGCCGAGCAGTACGAGATCGTCTCCACGGCCAACCCCGGCGAGTACGGCAACAAGAGCTACAAGAAGACCTCCGCCTACGACGCGCTGCTCTGCTACGAGAAGCTCGCGGCCATCGCCCGCGGTGAGATCAAGCAGGCCGAGCTCGCCGACAACCAGAAGGTCGACGAGGGCAAGAACAAGGGCGAGTTCAAGAAGGTCACCATCAAGATCGACAAGAACTCGGCCGAGCAAAAGGAGGAGGAGATCCCCAAGTGGGAGACCAAGCTCGCCGCCGCGTGTGACACCTACGCGGGCCTGGCCGGCAACGACGCGGATGAGATCGCCGTCCGCTACAAGGCCGCCTTCATCTACTACTCGCACCACCACGACATCGAGGCCGCCAACCGCTTCGGCGAGATCATCAAGAAGTGGCCCACCGACAAGTTCTCGGGCCAGGCCGCCGACTTCAGCTTGAACATCCTCGAAAACAAGAAGCAGTGGGCCGACCTCAACAAGCTCTCGCGCGAGTTCCTCGCCAACAAGAAGCTGATGGCGGGCAACAAGGACTTCGCCACGCGGCTGCCGAAGATCGTCGAGGGCAGCCAGTACAACGTGGATGAGGAGCTCTACAAAGTGCAGAAGAAGCCGGCCGAGGCGGCCGTGGCCTTCCGCGACTTCGTGAAGGAGTTCCCCAAGAGCCAGTACGCCCCGCAAGCGCTGCTCTACGCGGTGATCATCTTCCAGGACGCCAACCAGCTCGATCAGGGCATCGCCGTGGGCGAGCAGCTCCTCAAGGAGTACGGCACCTCGACGCTCGTGCCGCGCACCACGCTCACGCTCGGCTACTTCTACGCCAAGACCGCGCAGTACACGCCGAGCGCCAAGGCCTACGAGGCCTACGTGAAGCTCTGGGAGAAGAGCCACGGCCTCGCCACCGACGACGACAAGAAGGGCAAGAAGGACGACAAGAAGGCCAAGAAGGCCGTGGCCAAGAAGGAAGAGAAGAAGTCCGACAAGAAGGGCGACAAGAGCAAGGACAACCCGGGCTCGGAGCTCGACCAGAACGTGGCCGACGCGCTCTTCAACGCGGCGCTGTACCACGAGGGCCTCGGCGAGGATGAGCCCGCCATCGCCGAGTACCAGAAGTACGTGGACTACACCGAGAAGAAGCTCCCCGGCTTCGACAAGAAGACCGACGCCCCCGAGGTCTTCCTGGGCATCGCGCGCATCCACGCCAAGAACAAGGACTGGAAGGTCGCCGCGGAGACGTACCAGCAGTACGTCACCAAGTACGGCAAGGAGCTCACGCCCACCCAGATCTACCAGGCGCGCTACCGCGAGTTCACGGCGCTGCGAGAGATCCACCCGCCCAGCGTCAACGGCGCCAAGTTCTCCGAGGACAAGGAGATCGCCCCGCTGATGAAGGACCTCATGACGAGCTACGCCAAGCTCGACGACAAGGCCAAGAGCGACGACGAGGTCCTCAACGGGTACGCCCACGTGAGGTTCCTGTCGCTCGAGCCGCTGTGGCACGAGTACGTGGCGGTGTCCTTCAAGGACCCCAAGCACGTGGTCAACGACCTGAAGGCCAAGATCAAGCTGCTCGACCAGGTGAAGAACGCGTACACCGAAGTGGTGACCACCAAGTCCGGCGAGTGGGCCATCGCGTCGCTCACCCGGCTCGGCCTGGCGCACCAGGACTTCGCCAAGGACCTGCGCGACAGCCCGGATCCCAAGGGCCTCACGCCGGATCAGCTCGACATGTACCACGCTGAGCTCGAGAACAAGGCGTACCCGCTCGAGGACAAGGCCGTGGAGTTCTTCGAGACCGCGGTGGCCAAGAGCTCCGACCTGCGCCTCTACAGCGACTGGACCCTCAAGGCCCAGGACCAGCTGAACAAGCTCAAGCCCAACACGTTCCTCGACATCAAGGCCGTCGGCTACCGCGGCAGCGAGTTCTTCAAGACCGCGCCCGCGATCACCCAGGCCGAGGCGCCGCCGCCTCCCGCCGCTCCGGCCCCTGCGCCGGCGCCGGCTCCGGGCGCTGCGCCGACCGACGCCAAGCCGGCCACGCCGGCAGCCGGCGCGGGCGGGAACTAGTCCACGAGATTCGATTCGAACTTTGCTGAACCGAGGTTGGTCATGAAGATCCGCAACACCGTCATCGCTGGGTTCGCGCTGGGCGCCGTTCAGATTGGCTGCGCCGCCGAGCAGGCCGAGGTGAAGCCGCAGCCGGTGGTCGCGGCCGCCCCGAAGCCGCCGCCCGAGCCCACCCCGCAGGAGCGCTTCGACAAGGCCAACCAGGCCATCGCCGCCAAGGACTGGGCGGGCGCTCAGGCGGAGCTCGAGAAGGTGGTGGCCAAGAACCCCGAGTTCTTCGCCGGCCAGTACAACCTCGGCTACGTGAAGAGCCAGCAGGGCGACGTGAACGGCGCCATCGACGCGTACGAGAAGGCCCACGCGCTCAACGCCGAGGACAACCAGACGGTGCTGAACCTCGGCAAGCTGTACCGGGCCGGGCAGAGCTACGACAAGGCCATCGCGCTCTACGAGGCCGCGCTCGCCAAGAAGCCGTACGACGTCGACCTCTTGAACAACGCGTCGGTGCTCTACCGGCTCGACAAGAAGTACGACAAGGCCGAGGCCGCGCTGAAGAAGCTGCTCTCGCGCACCAAGGACAACCCCGAGGCGTACAAGAACCTGGCGCTCGTGAAGTACGACCAGGGCAACTACCGCCTCGCCGAGACGCTCTGCGCCGACGCGCTCAAGCTCGACGCGAAGGACCCCGGCGTCTACAACAACCTGGGCATGATCCTGCTGAAGCTCGGCGATCAGCGCGGCGCGCTCGCGCAGTTCACCAAGGCCAGCGCGCTGGATCCGAACTTCCTGCCCGCGCACATCAACCTGGGCGCCATGGCGCTGAACTACCGCGACTACGCGACCGCCGAGAAGGAGTTCGGCAAGGCCGTGGAGCTCGACGGCACCTCGATGGAGGCGCACCTCAACCACGCCTACGCGCTCGAGGGCATCCGCAACAAGGACGGCTCGCACCGCGTGAAGGACGCCGTGGCCGAGTACGACAAGGTCCTCTCCATCCGCGCCGATCAGCCCGACGCCGTGTACGGCGAGGCCCAGGCCTACGCGGGCGAGCTCAAGGATCTGCCCAAGGCTGCCGAGCTCATCAAGAAGTACCTCGGGCTCCAGGGCACGCTCACCTACAAGGACAAGGCGACCCAGCTCGCGACCGTCGTCGACGCCAAGCTCAAGGCCGGCGTCGGTCAGCAGCCGCAGGTCAAGCAGGAGGTCAAGCAGGCGCCCAAGGGTGACACCGGCGACGAGATGCTGAACAAGGTCAACCAGGACAACGGCGGCGACGCGGCGGCCAACAACGGCGCCCCGGCGCCCCAGGGCCAGACGCCCACCAACGGCACCCAGCAGCCGGCCCCGCCCCCGAACCCTACGCCCGCTCCGGACGGCAAGGCGCCGCCTCCCGCGGGCGCTCCCCCGGCGACGTCCGCCGCTCCGGGGACCCCCACCGCGGAGGCTACCCCTCCGGGGCAGGGTGGGGTAGCAAAGTAAAGGCGTGATCCAGTAGTGTGCGCCGCCTTTGTGGGAACCCCCGTCGAGACGTGGTGTCTGGACGTTGGGGTGGTGAGCGTGGCGAGCTGACCTGAGGAGCCTTGGATGAAGCGCTTTGTGGCAGGGGCTGTACTGGGATCGATCCTTCTCGGCGGGGTTGCCTTCGCTGAGGACAAGGTCATCCACGAAGAGGACAAGACCATTTTCAAAAAGAAGACGGTCGTCGACTTCAACGACGTCACCCTCGAAGGCGACCTCACCAAGCCCGAAGGCAGCTACCTCATCGACAAGAAGAAGGCGCGCTTCTCGAGCCTCATCAAGCTCCGCGACAACTTCCTCCCCGAGCTGCAGAAGTCGGTGGACAACCTTTAACCCTCGCGCGCGTGCGCCCGGAGCATCGGGCGCGGTGCGTGAAGCAACGGATGCGCGGTCGGTGTGAGCGCCGACCGGAGGCTCAAGCCCATGGCTGACTCCAAGAAGATGCCGATCATCCTCAAGATCACCGGCCCCGACGGCTCGCTGCAGGACGCCGTCGTCGACGCCGAGCAGGTGATCATCGGCTCCGGCCCTTCAGCGGGTGTGAAGATTGCGGATCCGAAGGTCTCCAGCCTCCACTTCATGCTCAAGGTGGACAAGGCGGGCGTGGTGAACGCGCTCGACCTCGGCTCCGAGGGCGGCACGCTCCTCGGCGGCAAGAAGATCATCGAGCCCACCGCGCTGGCCTCGGGCGACACGCTCATGGTCGGCGACCACAAGATCCGCATCGCCTACGGCGACGCCGAGCGCACCGACATCATCACCGCGCCGGGCCCCGTGAGCCCTCGTCCGCCGTCGAAGCCCGCCGAGGCCGTGGCCGCGAGCGCGCCGAACACCGCGCGCCCCTCGACGAAGCCGCCCCCGGCCCCCGAGAACAAGGCCGAGAACAAGGTGGAGAAGGTCGAGAACAAGGTCGAGGCCAAGGCCGAGGAGAAGAAGGCCGAGAAGTCGGAGAAGAAGGCCGACAAGAAGAACGAGAAGAAGGCCGACAAGCCCGCCAAGAAGGTCGCCGCGGGCACCATCGGCGCCACGGCCATGCTCTTCAACGAGGAGCTGCCCGCCGAGGAGACTCCGAGCGACGACAACAAGGTCCTCGAGGTGGCGCACCTCTGGGGCGACACCCTCATCAGCCTGGGCCAGTTCCCCACCGGCGAAGTGACCGTCGGCTCCGAGAAGCCGAACCACTTCCACGTCTTCAGCGACAAGGTCGGCAACGGGATGATCCTGGTTCGGGCCGAGGGCTCGAGCCTGCTGGTGACCATCCCCGACGGCGCGGATGTGGTGTTCCGCTCCAGCCGCTCGCAGAAGACCCGCGAGCAGCTCAAGGGCGAGGGCCTGCTCTCGCGCAACGACGGCGCGGTGAAGGGCGAGGTCCTCAAGCTGGGCCTGCACGACCGCGCGCTGGTCTCCATCGACAGCGTGTCCTTCGTGATCCGCTGGACGCGGCCGCAGAAGCGGCTGCCCATGGGCCTGGACCAGACCCTCGACTTCTACTTCACCAAGGTCCTCACCGTGACCTTCATGGCCTTCCTGGCCATGTGGTGGGCCATCAAGTTCACCGACCTCGCCTCGGGCGCGCTCTCGGATGACCTCTTCAAGAACGCGCAGAAGTACCAGAAGCTGGTCATCGTGCCGCCCGCCGAGCAGAAGAAGAAGCTCGACCTCTCCGGCGTGAAGGAAGGCGCCAAGGCCAAGAAGGAAGAGGGCAAGTTCGGCAAGAAGGAGGCGAAGAAGCAGGACGCCGATCCTTCCAAGAAGGGCGCGCCGACCGTCGACCCGAACAAGCGCGAAGAAGACCGCATGAAGGTCGCCAAGGCCGGCATGCTCGGCGCGCTGTCGAAGCTCGGTGACACGGCCGTCTCCAACGTCCTCGGGCCCGGCGGCATGGGCACAGGCATCAACAACGCGCTCGGCGGCCTCAAGGGCGGCGCCGGCATGGGCGACGCGCACGGCGTGGGCGGCCTGGGCTCGCGCGGCACCGGCGTGGGCGGAGGCGGCAACGGCCTCGGCCTCGGCGGTCTCGGCACCAAGGGCAACGGCCATGGCAAGGGCGGCTACGGCCAGCTCGACCTCGGCGGCCGCGGCAAGGACACCGTCCGCGTGGTGCCCGGCAAGACCACCGTCGTCGGCTCGCTGTCGCGCGAGGAGATCGAGCGCGTCATCAAGCGCCACGAGAACGAGATCCTGTTCTGCTACAAGACCGAGCTGAACAAGGACCCGAACCTCTACGGCAAGGTGGCTGTGAACTTCACCATCGACGGCTCGGGCAGCATCTCCGACGCCCAGGTGGCTCAGACCACGATGAACAACAACAACGTCGAGAGCTGCATGCTCAGCCGCATCCGCCGCTGGAAGTTCCCGGAGCCCAAGGGCGGCGGCGTGGTGGTCGTCACCTACCCGTGGATCCTCCGCTCGGCCGAGGGCGGCGGCGACGAATAGCGTGACGCGCAGCGTCTGCTGAACCGCGCGGCGGGGCTCGAGAGGGCTCCGCCGCGACGCTTTTCAGGGTGGGCTCAAACCGTTTGGAACGGCGCTTCTCGCGTTGATCGCCCCTCGGGGATTCTGATACTCAAGGCGACCCGGCAGTCTCCGCTCCAACGAGGTTTCTCCATGAAGCTCGCGGCCCGCCTCCTCGCCATCGCCACCTTCGCGCTGCCCGCCCTCGCTGGCGCGGCAACCCCGCAGGTGGGCGTGGAGCAGAAGCTCCGCCGCGGCTTCTTCACCGAGACCGACCTCGGCACGTACTTCGACGTGGGCGGCGGCACGGCGTCCAACGCCCAGGCGTACATGCAGCTGGGCGTCGGCTACGACATCACCGACCGCTTCACGCTCTCGCTGCAGTTCGGCCTGGGCGCGAGCTCGGGCGTTTGCCTGGCCCACGTGGCCAACGACGGCACCTGCGGCATCACCGACGCGTCGGGCAACATCACCACCGTCACCGACGCCAGCGGCGTGCCTCAGAAGCAGGTGCTCCCCGACAACTTCTCCAACACCTTCTACCAGCTCAACGTGAGCTACCGCCTGCCGCTGGCGGAGCGCCTGGGCCTGGTGGGCGGGGTGGTGGCCGGCTACCAGAAGCTCGACCCGGCGCCGCTCTTCCAGAACGACGATCCCACCACGCCCATCTCCGGCGGCTTCATGGCCGGGGTGGACCTCTCGCTCGAGTACGCCACCAACATGGACCACTTCTTCGTGGGCCTCGATGTGGTGCCGCGCTACCTGTTCGGGCCGAACCTGTTCTCCATGGCCATCTTCCCGCGCGTGAAGTACACGTTCTGACCCACGCTGGACGTGGCGGTGCACGAGGCCCTGGCCGGTTGGCCGGGGCCTCTGCGTTTCAGCGGCGGGATGCGGGCGGGGCGGACTGCGGTTAACCTGGGGACGTCTCGAAGGCTCGCCGACCGGTCTCCGGGCAGGCGGGCAGGGCCCTCGCTGCGCACAAGGACGGCACCCGCGCCATGGCCCGCTCGCACGATCAGTTCTCGTTCAAGCGCACCTTCTTGCTGCTCGTGTTCACGGTGGTGGTGCCCTCGGCGGCGCTGTCCGGGTTCGGCGTGCTGGCCATCAAGAACGAGCGGCTGGCCGTGGAGAAGAGCCTGGAGGTCGGCTACCAGGCCCAGCTCAACCGGCTCGAGCAGGCGCTGGCCAAGCGCATCGACCAGCCCCTCTCGCGTGTCTCGCTGCTGTTCTCCGAGTTTCCACCTGCCGAGGCCGCCCAGCGGCTCCACGCCGAGGATCCGCTGGTGGGGCCCGTCGTGGCCCTGGGCGACGGCCCGGAGCCGCTCTACGCCGAAGGGACGCTGCCCGAGGGCTTTCGAAACCAGTCGCTACCCAAGCGCGTGGGGCAGGTGAGCGAGCTCGATTTGAACGGCCAGCTCTGGGCCGTGGCGCGCACCGATCGCGGGCTCGTGGTGTACCGAATCGAGCTGCCGCTGCTGGCGGAGAAGGTCTTCCCCAAGCTGGTGTCCGAGAGCCTGCCCGGCGAGACGGCGCAGATTCGGCTGGAGCCGGTGGAGTCGGCGCAGCCGCACAAGGACGGCCTGCCTGGCGTGATGGCCGACGTGGTCGCGGCCGAGCAGCAGGTGACCGGGCCGCATCCCATCGCCGAGCGGCGGCTGGCCGAGCCCCTGGCCGGCTGGCGCATCACCGCCTGGCTCGGCGGCGCCGAGGACGTGGGTCGCCACACGCTGCGAAACCGCATCATCTACGTGGCGCTGCTCGTCGTGTTCTACGCGGCGCTGGCGATTGGCGTCGTGTTCACGGGTCGCAGCCTGTACCGCGAGGCGCGGCTCTCGCGGATGAAGACAGACTTCGTGTCCCAGGTGAGCCACGAGCTGCGCACGCCCCTCACCAGCATCCGCATGTTCATCGAGACCCTGGCCGAGGGCCGCGCCACGACCGACCAGGAGGTGAAGGAGTGCCTGACGCTCCTAGGTCGCGAGAGCGAGCGGCTCACGGCGATGATCGACCGCGTGCTCGACTGGAGCCGCCTCGAGGCCGGCCGCAAGACCTACCACCGCGAGCCCGTGCCGCTGCGGACCGTCGTCGACCGGGCGCTCGAGGCCTTCCGCGCTCAGCGGCTGGGCGAGAAGGGTGAGAAGGGCGAGCTTGAAGAGACCGTCTCGCTCGAGCTCAACGACGCCGGAAACGTGGACGTCGACGTGGAGGCCATGACCGGCGTGGTGGTGAACCTGCTCCAGAACGCCTTCAAGTATTCGGGCGAGGACAAGCGAATCGTCATCCGCACGCGAAACAAGAGCGGCGCCGCCGAGCTCGAGGTCGAGGACAACGGGATCGGCATTGCGCGCCGCGACCGCAAGCGTATCTTCGAGCGGTTCTACCGGGCCGACGACCTGTTGACGCGAAAGACCGAAGGCACCGGGCTGGGGTTGGCCATCGCCAAGCGCATCGTGGAGGCGCACGGCGGCAGCATCGCCGTGGAGAGCGAGCTCGGACGCGGCAGCCGCTTCCGGGTGAGCCTGCCGCACGCTGCGGCGTAGCGAGCGGGACGGGATTTCGAGAATGGGCGAGACGCGCAAGCGCAAGGTGCTGGTGGTGGAGGACGACCTCTCCATCCTCACCGGCCTGTCGATGAACCTGCGCTTCGAGGGCTACGAAGTGCTCCAGGCCCAGGACGGCCAGAAGGGCCTGCAGCTCGCCATCGACGAGGAGCCCGAGGTCGTGGTCCTCGACGTGATGCTCCCGGGCATGAACGGCTACGAGGTCTGCAAGGAGCTGCGCCGCCGCGGCCGCGACACCGCCATCGTCATGGTCTCGGCCAAGGGGCAAGAGTTCGAAAAGATCATGGGCCTCGACCTCGGCGCCGACGACTACGTGGCCAAGCCCTTCGGCGTGAAGGAGTTGATGGCGCGCATCAAGGCCGTGCTCCGGCGCAAGGGCGGCGACGCCACGCCGCCGGTTCGCTTCGGCGATGTGTCCATCGACATGGGCGCGCAGGCCGTCAGCCGCGAGGGCAAGGTGGTCCCGATGACGGCGCAGGAGTTCAAGCTGCTGCGCTACTTCGTGGAGCACGCCGGCAAGGTGCTCTCGCGCGAGGCGCTCATCGAGGGCGCGTGGGGCTTCGGCTACGAGGGCACCGCGCGCACCGTGGACAACTTCGTGCGGCAGCTGCGGCTCAAGCTGGAGCTGGACCCCGAAGACCCGCGACACTTCACCACCGTGCGCGGCGCAGGGTATCGATTCGTGGAGTGACGACGTTTCACCGGGAGTGAAGCCATGGCCGAGGTTCTCGAGGTTCGCAGCCCGTGGTCGGACGAGGTCGTGGCGAAGGTGGAGCTCGCCGATCCCGCGAAGGCCGCGAAGATGGTGGCCGCGGCGGGTGAGGCCCAGCGCGCGTGGCGGAAGACGTCGATCGCCGAGCGCGTGGCGCTGGTGGAGCGCTTCAACGACGCCATCGCCGCCGACAAGGAGCGCATCGCCCGCGAGGTAAGCCAGCAGATGGGCAAGCCGCTCGGGCAGGCGCGCGGCGAAGTGGACGGGATGCTCTCGCGCAGCAAGCACCTGGTGTCGATCGCCGCCGAGGCGCTCGCCGAGGAGAAGCTGCCCGAGAAGCCAGGCTTTCAGCGCAGCATCGTGCGCGAGCCGCTGGGGGTGGTGCTCGACATCGCGCCGTGGAACTACCCACTGCTCACGGTGGTGAACCTGGTGGTGCCGGCGGTGCTCGCGGGCAACACGGTCATCATCAAGCACGCGCCGCAGACGCCGCTCTGCGGAAGTCACTTCGCGGACGCGTTCGCCAAGGCCGGCGCGCCCGCGGGCCTGGTGCAGGCGCTCAACGCCAACCACGCGACCATCGCCGAGCTGCTCGCCAAGCCGGGCATCGACCACGTGGCGTTCACGGGCTCGGTGCGCGGCGGCAAGCAGGTGCTGCTCGCGGCGGCGCAGCGCTTCATCGACGTGGGCCTCGAGCTCGGCGGCAAGGATCCGGGCTACGTGGCCGCCGACGCGAACTTCAACCACGCGGTCGAGAACCTCATCGACGGCGCCTTCTACAACGCGGGCCAGAGCTGCTGCGCCATCGAGCGCATCTACGTGCACAAGTCGCACTACGACCGCTTCGTGGAGAAGGCGACTGAGCTCGTGAAGGCCTACGTCCTCGGCGATCCCATGGACGCGAAGACCACGCTCGGCCCCATGACGCTCACCAGCGCGCCGGCGCTGCTCCAGGAGCATGTTAACGAAGCGGTTAAGCTCGGCGGCAAGCTGATGTGCGGCGGCTCGCCCACCAAGGTCGACGGCAAGGGCCGCTTCTTCCAGCCCACGCTCGTCGCCAACGCGCCGCAGAAGAGCCAGCTCATGCAGGAGGAGAGCTTCGGACCGGTGATCGGCATCCTCCCCGTGGCAGACGACGACGAGGCGCTGCGCCTCATGAACGACTCGCGCTACGGCCTCACCGCGGCGATCTGGACGGAGGATCCCGAGCGCGCGCGGCGCATGGCGCGCGACCTCGAGACCGGCACCGTGTTCATGAACCGCTGCGACTTCCTCGATCCCGCGCTGCCCTGGGTGGGCGTGAAGGACTCCGGCCGCGGCGCCACGCTCGCGCACGAGGGCTTCCGCCACCTGACGCGGCCCAAGTCGCTGCACTTCCGCGTGAAGACCTCGTAGCGAATGCTCCGCCTCTCGCTGCGCTGGAAGCTCGTGCTCGCCGCGCTGGTGCCGGCAGTGCTCGTCTTCCTCGCGACGGGCGTGCTGGTCATCGCGCTCACGCGTCAGATGCTCGAGGCGGAGCTCGGCGAGCGGCTCATCGGCGTGGCGCAGGCGACCTCCGCGACGCTGCCCGTGGATCGCTTGCAGTTGCTCGCGCCGGGCGACGAAGGCACGCGAACCTACGGCCACGTGCGCGAGCGATTGACGGCGATGCAGCACGAGACCGGCGCCGCGCGCGTGCGCGTGGTCGACGCGAAGTTGAATCTGCTCTCGACCTCCGACGACGACGGCCACGTGGGCCAGCCCGTGCCCGCACTCGAGCGCGATCGCGTGGAACTGCAGCGCGTGCTCGCGGGCAAGCCGGAGGCGTCGAGCGTGCTCTTCCGCGGCGCCGATGGACAGCTCTACAAGAGCGGCTACGCGCCGGTGCAGGACGCGAACGGGCAGGTGGTGGGCGTGGTGTCGGTCGACGCGTCGGCGCGGTTCTTCGAGCCGCTGCAGGGCCTGCGCGCGCGGCTGCTCGGGCTCGGCTCCGTGGCCGCGTTGCTGCTCTCGCTCGCGGCGTTTCTGATTGGTCGGACGTTCGTGCAGCCCGTGTCGGCGCTGGTGTCGGCGGCGCGGCGCATCGGCCAGGGCGATCTGGAGAGCACGGTGTCGCTCGGTCGTGGCGACGAGCTCGGCGTGCTCGCGGAGAACCTCGAGCACATGCGCACCGCGCTCCAGGCGCGCGATCGGCAGCTGCAGATGATGCTCGCCGGCGTGGCGCACGAGGTCCGCAATCCGCTGGGTGGCATGGAGCTCTACGCCGGCCTGCTCAGCGAAGACCTGCGCGACAAGCCGCAGCAGCTCGAGCTGCTGGGCAAGATCAAGCGCGAGCTCGACTACTTGAAGGTCCTCGTCGACGACTTCCTCGACTTCGCGCGCAACAAGCCGCTGCACCGCGAGCCGCTCGATCTCGCCGCGCTGGTGACGGAGTCCGCGGAGCTCGCTCGGCCATTTCTGATGACGCGAAACCTGTCGCTCGTCGTCGAAGGCGCGGATGCTGCGATGCCGCTGTCGGGCGATGCCGCGGCGCTGCGGCGCGTGCTGCTGAACCTGCTCAAGAACGCGTGCGAGGCCTCGCCGGAGAAGGGCGCGGTGAACGTGCTCGCGGGGGCGCGCGACGGAATGCTCACGGTGACCGTCGCCGATCAGGGCTCGGGGATTCCCGAGGACAAGCGCGCGCAGATCTTCGAGCCGTTCTTCACCACGAAAGAGAAGGGCACCGGGCTCGGTCTCGCGTTCGCGCGCAAGATCGCGCAGGCGCACGGCGGCTGGCTGGAGCTCGAGAACGCCGAGCGCGGCGCGCGCTTCGTGCTCGCGGTGCCCGCGGGAGACAAGACATGAGAAGGCTCGCGTTGGTCCTCGGCGTGCTCGCAGGGTGCGTCCACGTACAGCCCGAAGCCGATCCTTGCCGCGCCAAGACCGACTTCCGGCCCGGGAACGTGACCTCGTGCTGCGGCTCGACCTCGTGGGTCTGGAACGGCAAAGCGTGCATCCAGGAGCTGTCGCACTGCACCTGCGAGTGCACCGGCCCGGACTGCGGCCAGGGCTACCCCACGCTCAACGCGTGCATGGAGGCCATGGCCACCTGCCGCGAGCGGATTCAGTGATGTAACCAGATGGTTAAGCTCAGCGGACCTTCATCTCGCGCGCGTCGAGGCTGTACTTCTTGCACAAGCGCTCGATGCTCTTGCGGTGCAGGCCGCTCTCGCGCGCCGCGCGCGTGATGTTTCCGCCGCAGCGCCGGAGCACGGTCGTCAGGTACTCGCGCTCGAACGACTCGAGCAGCTGCTCCTTGGCGTCCTTGAAGCTCAGGTGCTCGTTGAAGGAGAGCGGCGCGTCCTTCTGCTGGCCGAGCAGCCGCGGCGGCAGGTGCGAGAGCTCGATGGTCTCGCCCTCGGCGAACGTGAGCACGTGGGAGATCACGTTCATCAGCTCGCGCACGTTGCCGGGCCAGCCGTAGTTCATCAACGCCGACAGGGCCTGCGGCGAGAGCCGCTTGCGGCCGTGGCGCTGCACCGTCTCCGGCTCGCCGAAGACCTTGTCGAGAATGGGCGGGATGTCCTCCTTGCGCTGGCGCAGGGCAGGGAGGTGCACGTTGATGACGGAGAGGCGGAAGAACAGGTCCTCGCGGAAGCGGCCTTGCTGCACTTCCTTCTGCAGATCGCGGTTCGTGGCGGCGATGACGCGCACGTCCACATCGACGACGTCGTTTCCGCCCACGCGGCGCACCTCGCGCTGCTCGAGCACGCGCAGGAGCTTGGGCTGCAGGTCGAGCCGCAGCTCGCCGAGCTCGTCGAGGAAGATGGTGCCGCCGTGCGCGCGCTCGAACGCACCCTCGCGGGCCTTGTCGGCGCCGGTGAACGCGCCCTTCTCGTGGCCGAAGAGCTCGCTCTCGATGAGGTTCTCGGGGATGGCGCCGCAGTCAAGGACCACGAACGGGCCATTCTTGCGCGGGCTGTTCTCGTGGATGGCGCGCGCCGCGAGCTCTTTGCCGGTGCCCGTCTCGCCGGTGATGATCACCGAGACGTCCATGGGCGCCACGCGCGTGAGCAGCCCGAAGATCTGCCGCATCTTCGGGCTCTGGCCCACCATCTCGCCGAGCGAGCCCTCGCCCTCGGGGTCGAGCTTGACCTCTTCTTCGATGGGCGAGAAGCGGACGAGCGACTGGCCCGCGCCGATCTGCGAGCCCTTCTTCAGATACGCACGCTCTACGCGCGAGCCGTCGAGGTAGGTGCCGTTGGTGGAGTGCAGGTCGACGAGCAGGTAGCCGCGCTCGGTGTACTGGATCTCGAAGTGCTGGCGGCTGGCGGTGCGGTCCTCGAGGACGAAGTCGTTCGAGGAGTGGCTGCCGACGCGAATGCGCTCCTTCTCCGTGACCAGGTTCTGGCCCGAGCCGGTGCCGGCGATGACCTCGAGCTTGCAGCGGCGGATCTTGAGGGTGGTGCGCGTCTCGACGACCAGCGTCCGCGTGGCGGTGACGTTGGTGCCCTCGAACGGCCCGCTGGGGTCGAGGTCGTCCTCGGCACCCGGGTGCGTCAGGATCTCGTCAGGATGGTCGGGGACCGGCGGGGGCGAACGGACGGACATTTCGCCGCGAGTATAGGAGCGCAGCCCCCTCCCCGGAAGCGTCGTGGCATCAACGCGGGCCGTTGGGGAGCACCGGATCGTCGCGGAGCCCGGCTTCGTCCGGGAGTGCCTCCCGAAGGCGCGAGGCCTCCGGGAGGCAACGTGGGCCGGTGGCTCAGTGTCGGGCCGGCTGCTCTGGCTGCGCGGCCTTGCCCGGAATGCCCATCTGCTTGGGCAGCTCCACGCCCATGTTCCGGTAGAGGGTCAGCACGTCGTAGTGGGTGAAGTCGCGGATGCTCTTGCCGTTGCGGATCTCGATGTACGTGAGCCCATCGACGCTGGAGAGGTTGCCGTTGGGCGCGATGCCCATGAACGGGTTCTTGAACGTCCCCGCCGCGTTCCAGCGCACGAGCACCTTGTCTCCCTCGGCGATGAGGTCCTTGATCTCGAACCGCAGGTCCGGGAACGCCTTGCGGAAGAGGCCCACTGCCTGCTTCAGTCCGTCGCGGTTCAGACCTCCGACGATGGGCTGGTAGCCTTGGTAGCTCGCGTCGACGATTTGATCGATCGCGTCGATCTTGCCCTGGTTCCAGAGCTCGTCGAACACCCGCCTCGCATGCTGTTTCACGTCGTACGCCATGGCCCCTCCTCCGGGTTGGTGCAGCCCGAAGAAGGTGGCGATGCTCACGCGTGGCGGCACGGCCTGGCTGTGAGCAGCCGAACGCGCGCTCGGAAGGCTGCCTGGGCTCAGCGAGCGGCGTCGAGGAGCACCAGATCGTCGCGGTGCACGGCCTCGTCGAGGTAGCGGTAGCCGAGGACCTTCTCGATCTCGGAGCTCTTCTTGCCCGCGAGGAGGCGCAGCTCGTCGGCGGCGTAGCCGGAGATGCCCCGGGCGAAGGGCGCGCCGTCGGGGCCGGTGATGTCCACGGGCTCGCCGAGCCCGAAGGTGCCGCGCACGTCGCGGATGCCGCTGGGCAGCAGCGACTTGCCCTTGCGCGCGATGGCCTCCACCGCGCCGGCGTCGACCTCCAGGCTGCCTTTCGGTTTGGTGGCGTGGGCAAGCCAACGCTTGCGGGCCGAGAGTCGCGACGTGGCGGGCGGGAAGTGCGTGCCCACGGGCTCGCCGGCGAGGACCTTGCCGATGTTCGACGCGTCCTTTCCCGAGGTGATGACCACGTGGCAGCCGATCTCGGTGGCGCGCCGGGCCGCACGGACCTTGGTGGCCATTCCGCCCGTGCCGACGCCAGAGACGGAGCCGCCCGCGGCGCGCTCGAGCTCGGCGGTGACGCGATCGACGGTGGAGAGCAGCTTGGCCGATGGGTTCTTGCGAGGGTCCTGGTCGTAGAGGCCGGCCACGTCGCTGAGGATGACCAGGAGCTCGGCCTCGACGAGACCCGCGACGACGCCCGCCAGCGCGTCGTTGTCGCCGAACTTGAGCTCGTCGACGGAGACCGTGTCGTTCTCGTTGATCACCGGCACGACCTTGTGGGCCGCGAGCTCGGCGAGGGCACGACGCGCGTTGAGGTAGCGCTTGCGAGAGGCGACGTCGTCGTGGGTCAGCAGGATCTGCGCGACGGCGAGCTCCTGCTCGGCGAAGGCTTGGTCGTAGGCCTGCATCAGGCGGGATTGACCACAGGCGGCCGCGGCTTGCTTGCCGGGGATGTCCTTGGGGCGAGACGCCAGGCCGAGGCGCTCGACGCCCAGGGCGATCGCGCCGGAGGTCACCACCACGAGCTCACGGCTGCGCGCGGCAGAGGTCAGCTCGGCACAGAGCTTGGAGAAGTGCGCGCGATCGAAGCGGCCGGAGGCGTCGGTCAGGACCGCGGTGCCGACCTTGATGACCACGCGCTTGGATTTCTCGACGGGAGGACGGGCGCTCACGGGGCGCAGAGTAGCCGAGCCGGGAGACGGGCGGGAGATTCTGCAGGACGCACGGGATTGAAGGGCGACCTCCGCCGTGTCTCTCTGCATCCACAACCTCTGCTGTCGTCCAGTTCCCGCTCTCCCTCCCCGGCCCTCCCCCTCAGAAGAGGGGGAGGG
>JAFEBB010000042.1 GCA_018266075.1 Deltaproteobacteria bacterium
CGCCGAAGGTCGAGGCGCCGAAGGTCGAGGCGCCGAAGGTCGAGGCGCCGAAGCCTGAGCTGCCGAAGCCGCCGCCCGTGAAGGTGGAAGCGCCGAAGGTCGAGGCGCCGAAGCCCGAGCTGCCGAAGCCGCCGCCGGTGAATGTGGAGCCGCCGAAGGTCGAGGCGCAGAAGCCCGAGCCGAAGGCGCCGCCCAGGTCGGCGCTCGACGAGGCCCACGAGACGCTGGCCTCGTTCGCGGATCGGCCGCTCTCCGACGAAGAGCTCAAGGTCATCGCCGCCATCGAGGCCCTGGCCGACGGCGAGATCGAGGACACGCCGGTGAAGCAGGCCAAGCCGGCGCACATGATCGCCGCGCTGGTGCGGCTGCTCATCCGCCGCGGGATCATCCAGGAGACCGAGTTCCTCATCGAGCTCACCCGGAAGTAGCCGCGAGGAGCCATGGCAGAGCCGCTCCTCGAGGTGTCGGGGTTGGGTGTGGAGCTCGCGTCGGAGCGCGGGCCGGTGCGCGTGCTCGACGGCGTGGAAATCGCGCTGCGCGCCAATCAAACACTCGGGATCGTGGGAGAGAGCGGCTCGGGCAAGACGCTCACTGCGCTCGCGATGCTCGGGCTGCTGCCGCCGGGCGCGGGCGTGATTTCGGGTCACGTGAAGCACCGCGGAGGCGACCTGCTTCGCCTCAGCGATCGCGAGCTCCGCGAGGTGCGCGGGCGCCGCATCGGCATGGTGTTCCAGGAGCCCCAAGGCGCGCTCAATCCCGTCTTCACCATCGGCGACCAGCTCGCGCAGGCGCTTCGTGCGCACGCGCGCGCGACGAAGCCCGTGGACCTATTGCGCCAGGTTGGACTCGCCGAGCCCGAGCTTCGCGCGCGCCAGTATCCGCACCAGCTCTCCGGCGGGCTGCGACAGCGGGTGATGATCGCGCTGGCGCTCGCAGGCGATCCCGAGATCCTCATCGCCGACGAGCCGACGAGCGCGCTCGACTCGACCGTGCAAGCGCAGCTCCTGGAGCTCCTGCGCACGCTGCAGCAGGAGCGGCAGATGGCGATGGTGCTCATCACGCACGATCTCGCGCTGGTGGCGCAGCACGCGGATGAGGTCGCGGTGATGTATGCCGGCCAGGTGGTGGAGCGCGGCAAGCCCGCCGACGTCTTCGGTGCCCCAAGGCACCCGTACACCGAAGGTCTCGTCCGCTGTGCGAAGGGGCTTGGTTCCCAGCGCGGTGAGCTCCCGACGATCGCCGGCGCCGTGCCAGCGCCGGGCGCCTGGCCAAAGGGTTGCCGCTTTCGCGAGCGCTGCCCTCGGGCTGACTTGCGCTGCGCGGATGATGTCCCGCGGCTCGTGGGCGAAGCGCGCGCGGTGGCCTGTCACCATCCGCTCGAGGCGCGGCCGTGAGCGACGTGCTCCTCGCGGCACGCGGGCTCACGGTGCGCTACCGCGCGCGCGATGGGCTCTTTGGCGGCGGCGAATTGCGCGCGCTCGAGGACGTGTCGCTCGAGGTGCGGCGCGGCGAGACGCTCGCGGTCGTGGGCGAGAGCGGCTCGGGCAAGACCACGCTCGCACGTGCGCTGCTGCGGCTCGTCGAGCCGAGCTCGGGAACGATCACCTTCGACGGCCAGGACCTCACACACCTTGCGGGCCGCGAGCTGGCGCCGTTTCGCAAGCGCGCGCAGCTCGTGTTCCAGGACGCCGAGGGCAGCCTCGATCCGCGTCTGACCGTCGGCGCGTCGGTGGGCGAGGCGCTCGCGATTCATCGGATCGGCACGCGTGCAGAGCGCGCGACGCGTGTGGAGGCGCTGCTGGCGAAGGTGCAGCTGCCGGCCGACGTCGCGGCGCGGCTGCCGCACGAGCTCTCAGGCGGTCAGCGGCAGCGCGTGGGCATCGCGCGCGCGCTCGCGGTGGAGCCGGAGCTGCTCGTCGCCGACGAGCCCGTGTCCGCGCTCGACGTGTCGATCCAGGCCCAGGTGCTGAACCTGTTCACGCAGCTGCAGCGCGAGCTCGGGCTGACCTACGTCTTCATCTCCCACGACCTGCGCGTGGTGCAGACCGTCGCCGACCGCGTGGCGGTGATGTACCTCGGCCGGATCGTGGAGACCGCGCCCGCCGCCGAGCTCTTTGCGAACCCGCGGCATCCGTACACGCGCGCGCTGCTCGCGGCCGTTCCCCGGCTGGATTCGACCGACGCGGCGCCGGTGCTGCGCGGCGAGCCGCCATCGCCGTCCGCGCCGCCTTCGGGATGTGCCTTTCACCCGCGCTGTCCGCAGGCGACCGAACGTTGTCGGCGCGAGCTGCCCCAGCCGGTTAGGGTGGGCGTGGACCATGTGGCAGCGTGCGTCCTGGCGGAGCCGGCACCGTGACCGACGACTTGGAAATCCCCCACTACGAGCCTGGCCCGCCGGCCTTCGCGCCGCCGTTCTACCTCTCGCACCAGCGCTGGGACGCTCGGCACAAGTGCTTCAACCTCGGCGGCATGCACGTGTGCGCGCGCTGCCTGGGCACGTATCCGGTGCTCTTCGCGGTGCTCGTCTGGCAGCTCCGTCGGCCGATGGCGCCGCTCGATCATCCTTGGGACTTGTGGCTGCTCTTCGTGCTCCCGATTCCGGCGCTCGTCGACTGGGCGTTCGGTCAGCTCACGGCCTGGCGAGGTAGCAATGGCCTTCGGCTGGGTTCGGGCGCGTTGTTGGGCGTCGCGCTGGGGCGAGCGCTCTACATCCACATGCGGCACCCGGGCACGGTGAAGATCTACGCGTTCGGGCTCGTCCTGGTGGGGTTCGCGGGCATCGTCTGGGGCCTGCGACAGGTGCTAGGCTCGCGCCGCGTTGACGGATCGGGTGGGCCGCCGGGCTGAAGCTTCAAAACCCCGCCGGCTACCCAGCCGGCGCAGCCGGCGGTCGTGGAGGCTGGGTTTTGAAGCGGGGTCCCGGAGATAGATCGTTCCGGCAGGTCCTGCGTTGAAGCAGGGGAAGCTTGGAGCGGGGCAGGGACTCCGCGAAGGGCGACAGGATCGTGCAGCAGCCGCTTGCCGATGAAGTCCTGATGCTGGCCTTTCAGGCTGGCGACGCGCGGGCTTTCGAACAGCTCGTGCAGCGCCACCGCGCGGCCATCTTCAACTTCCTCCTGCGGCTGCTGGGCGACCGCGCCCGGGCCGAGGACCTGCTCCAGGAGACGTGGCTCAAGGTCGTGCGCAGCGCGCCTTCTTACGAGAAGAAGGCCAAGTTCACGACCTGGGTGTACACGATCGCGAGGAACCTCTGCGTGGACCAGAGCCGCCGAGATCGCCACCGGGCCACTTCGTCTCTCGACGCCGCGCAGGGCGACGCCGAGGGCGAGGCCCGGCCGCTCGGCGACCGCGTGCCCGACAATCGGCCCACGCCGGATCGCGCCGCCCACGGCATGCAGCTCCGCGACGCCATCGAGGTCGCGCTGAAGAAGCTGCCCGAGGAGCAGCGCGAGGTGTTCCTGCTTCGCGAGTACGCGGGCGTGCCCTTCAAGGAAATTGCGGATGTGACGGGCGTGCCCGAGAACACGGTGAAGTCGCGCATGCGCTACGCCCTGGAGGGCTTGCGCCGCGCGTTGGTGGAACTAGGAATTGACGGAGACATGGCCGACGAGCCTGCAACCGCCCGATCGGCAGGAAGCCCATGAGCCAGGCCTCTCCAGAGTGCGATCGCACGAACGAGCACCTGCTCGACTACGCCTACGGCGAGCTCTCGGGCGCGCCGCTCGCGGAGCTGGAGAAGCACTTGCCCGGCTGCGAGCGGTGCCAGGCGGATCTCGCCGCGCTCAAGGGCACGCGCCGGGTGATGGCCTCGCTCGCGCCCGTGCCGGCGCCGGCGGGCGGGCTCGACTCGTTGCTCGCGTACGCGGAGCAGCAGGCCAAGCGGCAGCAGAAGCCCGCGCGTCCGAAGTGGCTGGGCTGGCTGATGGGCGCGGTGCCCGTTGCTGCGGCGGTCGTCATCGTGACCACGCTGAGCCTCAACAACACGCGCAGCCCGGCGTTGAAGGCGACGGAAGAGGCGCCGGGTTCCGTTGCCGTTGCGCGTCCCAGCGCGGAAGCCGAAGCCGGCGAAGCCAAAGACGTCGCCAAGAACGGAGCGCCCAAGCCTGGTGCACCGCCTGCGTTGGCAAAGGCTCCGGAGGCCGTTGTGGCTGCGGCGCCCACGCCGGCGATGCAGCCTGCGCCCGAGCCGGTCCACGTCACGGGCCGCATCGCCGGCGCGCCGCCTGCGAAGACGATGTCTGCCAAGGGCGGGATGGCGATGGGTGCGAAGGCCGATCTCGCTGAGCGCGATGAAGAGAAGGCCGCGGTTGCCTACAAGGCCCCGGCCGCCGACAAGGCCGAGAAGCGCAAGGCGAATGCTGAGCAGGATTTCGATCGTCTTCTGGGTGGCCAGGCCGTCGGCGGCGACATGGGCAGCGTGGCGCAGGGCGGCGGCGCGGGCGCAGCAGGTCCCGGCGGTGCGTCGAGGAGTCTCGACCAGCAGAACACAACCAAGGATGCCAAGGCCATGCAGCAGGGCTATCGCGTGGTGGCGCCTGCAGTCCCGACCGACGCGGCCCCGCCTGTTCAGGCTCAAGCCGCACCGATGGCGTCGAAGCCCGACACTTCGTCGCGTTTGGGCGCAGGGAAGAGCGCTCAGAAGGAGCAGGACGAGCGTCGCGGCGACGGCATCGTGGATTCGGCGAGCCAGGTTGCGGAGATGGATAGCAACGTCGCATCCGCGCCCGCGCCCGCCCAAGCTGCGCCTCCTCCGCCCGCGATGAAGCAGGCCCAAGCGCCCGCGGCAACTCTGCCTGCAGAGCAGCAGTTTGACCTCGCGCAGCGCGAGGAGGCCAAGCCGGCCAAGCCTGCGGCGCATGCTGCGAACAAGAAGGCGGAAGCCGGCCCGGTCGTCGCGGCCACAGGCTCGGCCGATCCGTCCGCGGGTGCCGACGCGCTCGCCCAGAGCGGCAATCACGCAGGTGCTGCCGCCGCTTGGTTCGCGGCGTACCAGGCCGCGCCCAGCACCTCTCGCGGCGCAAACGCGCTCTTCAATGCCGCGACCGAGTCGCAGAAGGCCGGGCTGTATGGCCAGGCGGCCATGTGGTTCCAGCGGTTCGCGGATGAGTTCCCCAAGTCGGCGTACGCGCCTGCTGCGCTCGCCACGGCCGTGCAGATCCGGCGCTCGCACGACGGCGAGGGCGCGGCCACCACGCTCGAGGACAACCTCCTCAGCAGGTACCCCGAGTCGCAACAGGCACAGGAGGTCGCTCGGCACCGCCGCGCGCACGCGCCCGCGCCCATGAAGGCCAAGGCCGAGAAGAAGTCGATGGACTTCGACGATTCCTCGGTCGAGCGCGCCGCACCTGCGCCGGCGGCTCCCGCAGCCACAGAGATGTCGAAGTAGGACTTCGTCGTACCTTTCGCTCCATCACCAGGCGGAACTTGCCGCTCGGATGGGGGCAAGGGACGATGATCTCAGCCGAGATCAGGCCAGGTGACCGATGCGACGAATCGGAACGGCCCTCGATAATCATCTTGTGCGAGTTCCTTTCGCCAGCGTGCGTCAGAGCGGCCAGGCCGCGGTCGAGACGGCAATCATCCTGCCGCTCCTGACCTTCCTGGTTCTGGGCATCGTGCAGCTGACGATGATCCAGCAGGCGTCGCTCATGACGGAGTACGCCGCGTACCAGGCGGCCCGCGCCGGCGTGGTGTGGAACGGCAACGTCGACAAGATGGAGGACGCGGCGATCGTGGCGCTCGCGCCGACAGTCCCCGGCGGCAGCGGCCGGCTCTACCTGGCCGCACGGCCGATTGAAGAGGGCACCGCGGGCCTGCTGGATCTCGCCGCGGACGTGGCCTCGATGCACGTCACCCAGGGCGCAGCCGGCGCGCTCCACATTCCCAAGCCCATCCGCGTGGACACCATCAACCCCACCACCGCGATCTTCAATCAGATGGCCACCAAGGGCTATTTGCCCAAGCAAACGGAGCTCGTCTTCGACGACGTGGGCTACCAGTCCATCGACAACTACACCGATGGCTTCAAAGCCGATGAGGCCTACCGCAAGGCGCTCCAGCTCACCATTCGCGTTCGCTACTTGTATGAAATGAAGATCCCGTTTGCCGACTGGATCATTCAAACCTGCTTCTTCGCGGCCAACGCGCCGAGCTACCTGCAGCCGTCGGGCGCGCTGGGCGAGGAGTCTATCGGCCTGCACAAGACCGCCGTCGAGAGCGGCGATCAGAACGCAACCGCGGGCATCCTCGCGGCCATGGACAAGCAGATCTCCGCGGGCAAGGTGGGCAAGCCCACGCTCACGGCCACCGAGTTCAAAGAGCTCTTCCTCGCACGCGAGCTCCACGTCTACGTGATTCCGCTGACGGCCTCGTACACGCTGCGCATGCAGTCGAACTTCTACCGGAAGAACCTGCAGAACTGAGTCCCGCGCATGTTCCGACTCTTCGACAGGATCCGTCGCGACGAAGAGGGCCAGTCCATGGTCCTCGCGTGCATGGCGCTGCTCATCCTCGCCCTGGGCGTGATGACCACCATCAACCTCGGGCGCACCATCCACCAGCGCATCGGGTTGCAGAACACCGCCGACGCCTCGGCCTATTCGATGGCGGTCGTCGAGGCGCGCACCTTCAACTTCTTCGCTTTCACCAACCGTGCGCAGGTCGTGCACTACGTGTCAGCGATGTGCATCCAGAGCTACATCTCGCTGATCTCGTTCTTGCTCGCGTGCCTCGCGGAGATCGTGGGCGTCTTCGATACAATAGGTCAAATATGTAAGAAGACATGTTTGAAACCTGCATGTGCTGCCTTGCAGCTCGTGCCAGGCCTCGACGTGTTGCTCGACATCGCGGCCACGGTGTCGACGGTTCTCGATAATCTACTCAACGTATTAAATAAGATATTCGACGCGATCGACGTGTTCCTCGGGCGGGTGATCATCCCCGCGCTCCAGGTCTTGAACGAACTGATGTACGCGTTCGACAAGCTCCTCGCGGAGGCGATCTTCGTCTCGGATCTGCCCTTCGGCTACGACGAGATCATCAACAAGAACGACGATCAGGTCTCGAACGGCGGCCTGGCCAAGACCGTCACCGGCCTGCTCACGGCCAACATCTACAACGACGCCTTCGAGAAGACGGCCGGCGGCCAGCCGCTCGGCGGCATTGGCTCGCTGCCGGACAACAAGTTCCGCACCGGCGACGCCGACCCGAACCCCGCCAAGCGCGTGATGACCGAGGTGGCCAACGCCAGCCGCTACATCGGCGACAACTTCATCACCGAGCGTATCAACCCGCTCGAGAACCTGCCCTTCGGCAAAGAGCTGGCCACGGCCATTCCGCTCAAGAAGTTCGGCCAGACCAAGCTGCTCAGCGTCCCCATCCAGGACGAGATGAAGAACATGATCCGGGTGAAGGCGCCCGACTACTCGCAGTTCGCGCAGGGCAACTCCCTCGGCGCCGACGACCTCTTCTGGATTGGCTACGACATCCCGCTCATCGACAAGCTCTCGTGGGGCGAGGACAACGTGAAGAAGTGGAACCAGGACCCCGACGGCGCCGACAAGGGCGGGCAGGGGGCCAAGAGCGACGCGTTCAAGGTGAGCGTCTGGGCCGAGCGCAACGGCGGCGAGCACTGGCGGCTCGATCCCAACAACCCCATCGACAAGAAGTGCTTGTGCCTGCTCGGCTTAGGCTGCTCGTTCTGCGCCTGCAGCCTGGATTGGTACTTCGCCAAGATCGGCCGGTACGACCAGAACAACGGCGACGGGAACCACCCGTGGCAGGGCATCACGCCGTTCATGAACTTCAACATCTCCGGCAGCGGCCACCAGGACATCTTCTTCAACCAGCCCTCCACCTTCTCGCTGCTCGACAAGAGCTACGACAAGATGATCAAGAACTCGGCGGGCGACTCCGACCCGAACCGGCTCAAGGGCTCGACGCTCGGCACCGGCAAGAGCGCGCTCGCGGTGGCCACGCCCGACGGCGCCGCGAACGTGAAGACCTACAACGACATCAGCATGCCCACGCCGTTCCAGAGCGGCTCGCTGAACGTCATCAGCCGCGGCATGGCCTACTACCACCGCCCGCACAACTGGGAGGAGCAGCCCAACTGGTTCAACCCGTACTGGCGCGCCAAGCTCGACCCGGTGCTCCTCGGCACGGCTCAAGCCACCAACTTCCCGGGCGGCAAGCAGCTCTACAACCTGGGCGGTGGCGCCTTGCAGAAGGTCCTCGACAAGGTCCTGGTGCACTGATGCGAACCGTGCGCGCGAGGCTCCGCAGTCAGGCCGGCCAGTCGGTGGCGGAGTTCGCCATCGTCGCGCCGATCATGGTGATGATCGTGCTGTACGCCACGTTCTTCACCGACGCCTTCAAGGTGAAGCTCAAGAACCAGGAGGCGGCCATCTTCGCCTCGTGGGAGTTCGCGTCGCTGCCGCTCTCCGACTACAACCAGAACAAGCACGACCCGCTCTACCAGCAGGCGAAGCAGCGCATCCTCGCCGACGTGAACGACAAGTATCAGTTCTTCGATTCGTCGAACCCGGCCTCGTCGAACCCCACGATCCAGGACAAGACCTTCATCTCCGTGAAGGCCTTCAAGATCGCGGACAGCGACTTCACCAACGACCCGGTGCCCATCGTGAGCACCCAGGGCGCCAAGAGCGTGCCCGGCATCGGCGGCCTGCTCGGCTCGCTGGGCGGCGTGGCCAACAACGGCATCAACGCCGTGGTGGGCATGTGGGGCTTCGACAAGAACGGCATGATGACCGTGAAGACCCACTCCACGTACCAGAACGTCATCCTGCCCTCAGGCTTCCTGGATACGCACTTCCACGCGCCCATGGTGAAGCAGCTCGCCAACTTCCAGCTCGACGACTCGGCCTCGGTGGTGATGGACCCCTGGACCGTCAACGACGGCCGCGACGTGGACCTCAAGACCACCAGCGAGGACGGCGAGGTGATGGGCAGCATCGGCGGCAACACCCACGAGCACCCGTTCGCGCGCCAGGTGGGGCAGATGTCGTTCTTGGGCCTGCGCTCGAAGATCGGCGGCGTGACCAGCAAGGTCTCGCGCTTCGCCCAGTTCCTCGGCCTCGGTGACCCGCTGGCCAACCCGGTGGTCTCGCTCAACTACACCCACGGCGACATCAACCCGCCGGGCATGGCGCCGTCCGAGCCCGACACCGTGGGCGCCACCAAGCACGGCATGGTGAGCTACAAGAACGTGGAGAACCGCGACTCCGACCACGGCATCAAGCTCTTCCACACCGAGCCGTTCCGCGATCACATCTCGTACGCGAACTCGCTCAACGCGCAGGTCTTCGCCGGCAACGGCCCGTACTACATGGGCTGCCCGACCGACCAGGCGCCTGACCCCACGAAGTGCCACTGAGGATGCCGATGCGCCACCCCGTGCTCCGAGCCAGCTTGGCCGTCGCCCTGGGCGCGCTCGTGCTCGTGGCCGCGGGCCTGCTCCTGCGCGACGCGGCGGGCACGGCCGAAGCGGTCACGGGCGCCGAGCTCGACGCGATGTTCCCGGCGTACCCGGGCACCGAGCTCTTCTCGATGGGCGAGGCCGGCGCGGTGAACGGCGAGCCCCTGCGGCTGGCCTACTTCACGGCCCGCGCGACGCCCGCGGAGGTCTCGAGGTTCTACGAGAGCTTCTGGCGGAGCAAGAAGCTCATGGTCGACGGCGAGGGCAACGCCGACGCGCTCCACCTCTCCGCGCTCGACGGCGTGGACGGCACGTTGCGCAGCGTCTCCGGCCGCCGCGAGGGCGACCGCATGGTGGTCTTCTGCTCGGTGAGCCGGCCCGGCCACCAGAAGGCCCAGGCCGACGACGAGCTGCCGCGCTTCACCGACGCCGTGCTCGAGGACCGCATCGACCTCGACGGCGCCACCACGCTCACCTACGTGCTCAACGGCACCACGGTCGAGGCGCACCAGGCGGAGCTGAGCAAGCGCTTCACCGCCAAGGGCTGGAAGTCGATCGACGACCAGCTCAAGCACACCCCGCACGGCGTGGTGCTGCAGTTCGAGAAGAACGGCCGCGTGGCCATGGCCGCGCTGGCGCGCGAACCCGAGAACCAGAGCGTGGCCGTGCAGATTCACAGCATGACCGCCGACATGGCCCGGGGCGGCACGGAGTCGCCATGAGGTGGGCGGCTTACGGACTGGCCGTCGCGGCGCCGGTTGCAGCCTGGGCTGCCACCTCCGGCGAGGCCGCCGCGCCCGCGGCGATGACCTTCGATCAGCTCCGCAAGGTGGCGCCCATCGGCCCGTTCGCGCCGGAGGTGGGGCAGTGGGTCATCTACAAGATCGGCCAGGGCGACACCGCGTCATACCTGCGCATCGGTCTGCTCTCGCGCGAGAACACGCCGCACGGAAAAGCCGAGTGGCTGGAGATGAGCTTCGGTCCGCGGCCCGAGGGCGGCGTGACGTCGATGAAGTACCTGACCACCGGCGACCCGCGCGACGCGCAGTCGCTGCAGCGCCTGGTGATTCGGCTCGGCGGCGGCCAGCCCATGGAGCTCACGGGCAAGGAGCTGGCCGCGCTCCGTCGCGATGACGAGGCCAACACCTCGCGCGGAGAGGCCGGCCAACCCGAGGTTCGCGGCGAGCCCGAGACCAAGCAGGTCACGGCCGGCACCTTCACCACGCACCGGGTGGAGATGCCCACTTCCACCCTCTGGATCTCCGACGACGCGCCGATGTTCCACCTCGTCGCCGGGGTGATGCACGGGGTGCCCTTCGAGCTTTATTCGAGCGGCAAGGGCGCGCAGGACTGGGTGGGTGAGTCGACGGTCCGCTTGGGTTTGACGCCCGATGGCGGCATGATCATCACGGCAGCCGATGGCGGCGCAGGAGCCAGACCATGAAGACGCGCTTCTCGCGGACGCTGGGGCAGAAGGGCCAGGCCACGGTGGAGTACGCCGTCCTCCTGGCGATGCTCTTCCTCTGCATCAACGCGCCGGTCATTCCCAACGAGAAGAAGCTGGGCGGCTCCCAGAGCTTCATGCACGCCATGCTCGACGCGTACCGCGTCTACTGGGTGAGCCACTACTACGTGCTCAACCTGCCTTTCCCTTGAGCGAACCCCGCCGCCCGCCCACCTTCGCGCTGCCGGCGCTGCTGCTGCACCTCGCGATCGTCCTGTTGATCGTGGCGCTGTCCGCGCAGCCGCTTGGGCGCCTCTGGCGCGCAATCGTGGGACCGGTGAGCTTCTCCGACGAAGCCGCGAGCCCGGCGTGGCTGCTGGCGCTGGGCTTCGCGTTGGCGCTCCTGGTCGCGCGGGTGTTCAGCTTTGCGCGAGGGCGCGCGTTGCCGATTCGGTGGACGGGCGCGGCGATCGTGGCGGTGCTTGCGGTCGCGTCGGGGCGGGCGCTCGACCCGGGCCCGGGCGAGGTGGCGTGGACGAGCGTTCACGACGCGCCGCCGGCGGTGCAGACGGCCGAGGTGATGAAGCGCGTCTCGGATCGCATCGACGCCGCGCTCGTGGCAGGCAAGGACGTCCCCGATGACGCCGCGCTGCAGCCCGCCTTGGCCGACGAGAAGGGCGAGATCCGGCCGAACTACTTCTATCGCGGGCTCGCGCGTCGGCCGTTCAAGCTGGTGCGCGTGCCGAAGGCCTCGGGGCCCGTCGACCGGAAGCTGCCCGGCGATCTCGCGGGCACCCTGTACCTCGCGGTCGCGCCGGACATGCGGCACTACTGGCTCACGGGCCTGGTGCTGCTGCAGGACAACGGCGTGCGCAGCTCGGACCTCCTGCCCGGGCCAAACGGCGTGATGGTGGTGACGAACGCGGCCACGCGCTGAATTTGGCCAGCGCTCACAGGCACTTGAGACGGAGTGCAGCACGCGCTTTCATGTCGGAGGGGGCCGCTGTGTCCAACTCTGCGAACGTCCCCGCTGGCCAAGTGGGGCAACCGGGAGATGAAACCATGATGCGGCAACTGACCAGGTTCTTGAGCGTGGGGCTCCTCATCAGCGCGGCGGCGTGCGGCAAGGGCGGCGTCGACGACTTTCGCGCCGGCGTCCCGAGCGACGGCGCCGTACAGATGAAGGCGCCGCAGAAGGCGGGCGCGGTCGTCGGCGACACCTCGTTCTGGTGGGGCGCGACCTTCGCGGCCACCACCGGCGTGAACACCGGCGTCCTCGCGGTGCTCGACCTCATCCACAACGTGGTCGAGCAGCCTCCGACCTCGCACCCCTCGGCGAACGTGTACGTCTGGGGCCCGGGCAACGGCAGCCCGCTCGACCCGAACGTCTACCGGCTCACCGTCACCGACGATCAGAACGGCACCTACGACTACAAGCTCGAGGCTAAGGGTAAGAACGACGCGGACACCGCGTTCGTGGCCATCATCACCGGCCAGCACACGCCGGTCGTCACCAACGGCGTGAACGACAAGGACCACGGCTCGGGCGACTTCACCCTCAACTGGGACGCGCGCAAGACGCTCGCTGCCGCCCCGCAGGACGCGCAGGGCCGCCCGCTCCAGGGCAACTGGGTCGTGGCCTATGACCACAAGACCGCCGACGTGTCGGTCGACGTGAACTTCAACAACATCCTCGACTCGAACGGCAACCTGGTGAACGCGACCTACCACTACAGCCAGCTCTCGGGCGCCGACGGCAAGTTCCAGTTCTCCACCCAGGCCAACGTCGACACGGCCACCGCCGCCCTCGAGCAGGTGACCGTCGAGAGCCGCTGGAAGCAGGACGGCTCGGGCCGCTCGGACATCACCATCAGCGGCGGCGACGTGGCCGCGGGCGCGGCCGGCCAGGGCAGCGAGTGCTGGGACACGAACTTCAAGGAGTCGTTCGGCACCATCACCCTGCCCAGCGGCGCGGGCAACTACACCGAGCCCGCCGGTGGCGACCAGGCCAGCCTCTGCGCCTTCGCCTCGGCCGAGTACTACACCGCAGGCTGATTCGAACCCGCGGGCATGAGCGTCCCAGCGCTACAGCCCGCCCAGAGAGGGGCCGCAGAAGGCGAGGGCGGCCCCTCCCTGGAAGTGCTCTACGAGAAGTACGCCGGAGCGGTGTACGCGCGCTGCAAGTACCTGCTCCGGACCGAAGCGGAAGCCGAAGACGCGATGCAGGACGTGTTCGCGAGGGCGATGGGGCACCTGGAAGGATTCCGGAACGAGGCGTCGCCGCTCACCTGGCTGATCACCATCGCCACGCGGCACTGCCTGAACGTGATTCGAGGAAAGGGCGCCGCCTGGCACCAGCAGTACGCCGAGCGCGAGCAGGCCAAGGGCGAGGCAGGTGGCGGTGAGCCGGAAGCGCGACGACTGGTGCGGCAGCTCCTCGGCAAGTTCGACGAAGAGACGCAGGAAGCAGCGATTCTGTATCACGTGGATGAGATGACTTTGGAAGAGGTCGCGGCAGCGCTGAAGCGGAGCGTGCCCACGGTGCGAAAGAGGCTGGCCGAGTTCGCCAGTCGCGCGCGCGCCGAGCTGGAGGGGAAGGGAGAATCGACATGAGCCTCGTCGACTCCGAGCCCATCGACTTTCTGCCCACGGCCTGCCGCAACCGGCACCCGCTGCGGCGAATGATGGCCGGCGAGCTGAGCGCAGCCGAGAGCGCCTCGCTGAAGCAGCACCTCGAGGGCTGCAGCGCCTGCCAGGCGGTGATGCGCGAGCTCCAGGCCGAGGACGCCGAGGTCCGCAAGGCCGTCCCGCTGGCGCAGCTGCAGGAGAAGCTGCTCGCGAAGTCGGAGCCCGCGCCGAGCAACGTGGTGCCGTTGCGGCGGCTCTCGAAGATCGCGCCAGTTGTCGCGCTGGCGCTCGCGGCTGGGTTGGCCGCACTGATTCTCGCGCCGAGGACGGCGGTGCAGACGGCGGAGCGCACCAAGGGCGGGCTCGGGCTGGATGTCTTCGTGGGTGGCGTCGGCGAGCCGCGTCGGGTCGATGCGCGCGAGCTCGCGCTCGCTCCAGGCGAACGCGTTCAGCTCAAGGTCCACGGCGAAGGACGCAGGTACGTGGCCGTGGTCTCTGTCGACGACGCCGGCAGCGTGACGCCCATCTACTTCGCGGGCGAGCAGAGCCTGCCGCTCGAGGGCCGCGAGATGATGCTGCCCCAAAGCATCGACTTCACCGGCCGCGGTCACGAGCGGCTCATCGTGCTCCTCTCCGACGAGCCGCTCTTGCGCACGAACGTGGAGCAGGCCGCGCGCGCCGCGTTCGCGAGCGCCGGTGGGCTCGCGGAGATGAAGCCGCTCACGCTCGACGGCCACGTCGACGAGCTCGATCGCACGGTGCTCAAGCCGGAGGCGCAGTGAGCGCGCGCGCCGCGAGCGCGCTTCTGCTGCTCGCGACGCTGCTCGCGGCTCCGGATGCGCACGCGCTGCGGCGCTTTGCGGTCATCGTCGGCAACAACCGCGGCGGCGATGGCACCAAGCCTCTCCGCTACGCCGAAGACGACGCGCGGCGCATGTTCGACATCCTCGTGCGCCTGGGCGGCGTGCTCCCCGAAGACGCGCAGCTCTTGCTCGGGCGCGAAGCCGACGATGTTTGGGACGCGATCGATCGCGCCGAGCGTCGCGGCGTGAGCGCAAAGGCGGGCGGCGAGGAAGTGGCGCTGCTCGTCTATTTCTCGGGGCACGCCAAGGACGGCGCGCTTCGGCTCGGGCCCACGGAAGCGCGGCTCGACAAGCTCAAGGACAAGCTCTCCAGCAGCAAGCTCGACGTGCGTGTCGCGGTGCTCGACGCGTGTCGCTCGGGCGCGATCACGCGGACCAAGGGCGCGCGGCTGGCGCCCGCATTCGAAGTCGACGATGGCGCGAAGCAGGGCGCCAAGGGCTACGTGATCCTCACGTCGAGCTCCGGTGACGAGGACAGCCAGGAGTCCGACGCGCTCCAGGGAAGCTTCTTCTCGCACTACCTCGACTCGGCGCTGCTCGGCTCAGGCGACTCGAGCGGCGACGGACGCGTGACGCTCAGCGAGGCCTACGCCTATGCTTACGCGCACACCGTCGCGCAGACCGCGAGCACCGCTTCCGGCGTGCAGCACCCGACCTACGCGTACGAGCTCGCGGGCAATGGCGATCTGGTGATGACCGATGTCGCGGTTCGCAAAGAAGGTCTGCTCGTGCCCGGGCCCGCGCCGGAGGGCACGTACTTGATTGTCGACGACCAGGGCGCCATCGCGGCCGAGGTCGACAAGCGCGCGGCTGCCGATCGCCGCATTGCGCTCGCGCCCGGCGACTACGTGGTCACGCGACGCATGGCTGATCACCTGCGACTCGGCGCGCTGCGTGTGCGCTCGGGCGAGCTGGCAGTGCTGTCGGAGTCCGCGCTGCGCGACGCGCCGTTCTCGGACGATCCCGTGAAGGGCTCGCTCGAGGTCCAGGAGCGGCTGAGCACGCGGCCGGTCATCGGCGCCGGCTTCGGCGTGCTGAGCTTTCTGGGGAGTCCAAAGCAGCTCTTCGTGCCGTCGGGGGTCGTCGAGCTGCACCTGGATCTCGAGCACCTCATCAGCGATCGCTGGGGGCTCGGGCTGGGGCTCGCGTTTGGCTCGAACAGCTCGGAGCTCGATCTCGACGGCGCCGCGCGGCCTTTCAAGTTCGGCGTGGTGGGCTTCACCGTCGACGCCACGCGCGAGCTGGCGCCGAACTCGTCGTGGAATCCGTACGCGTCGGGGCGCGGCTCGTGGATCCTGCTCACGCGCACCTTCGACGATCCGCGGCTGCCCAAGCAGTTCTACTCGACGTTCATGCCTGGGCTTGCCACCGGCTTCCGCAAGGAGCTCGGTCAGCACTTCCAGGTCGGCGCCGAGCTCTCGGGGAGCTACTTGCTCTACACGCTCTCCAAGTCGCCCACCTCGATGGCCTCCGTGGAGCTCGATCTCCGCATCGCCTGGGGAACCTGAGCCATGAAACGCGTCCTTCTCACTGCCGTGGTGCTTGCGCTCGCCGCCTGCGGCAACTACTCCAACGACGACATCGCCTTCTACGACGCGCTCCCCAACCAGCAGGCGCTTCAAGTGAACGTGCCCCAGACGCAGCAGGGCGCGCTCACGCAGACGGCGTCGCTCTACTCGGGCACCGTGGTCACGGCAGAAACCATCAACAACGGCGTGGAGAGCATCATCGCGCTCGTGGATCTCATCCGCACCATCGCGCCGAGCGCGCGCACCGACGACTCGCGCACCTGGGGCCCGTTCCCCGACAAGAACCCCGCCTTCGAGGTCCAGGTGGTCATCACCCGAAGCGGGGACACCTTCACCTACTCATTCGAAGAGCGGAAGAAGGGGCAGGGCACCTTCACGCCCGTGCTCACCGGTACCTTCGCGGGGGCGACGGCGGTCGGCGGCCATGGCACGCTCGACTACGAGCCCAATGTGCTCGTGGGTTTGGGCAATCCGCCGGCCGATCCGAACCTCTTGTCCCTGAAGTTCGTTTACGCCAACGACGCAACTCCACGAACGGTCAATACGACGATTGTCGGGAGGGACGCGACCAGTGGCCAGACCGCGACGCTGTCCTACGAGTTCAGCGAGACCACGGCCGAGGGCGACCTCGACTTCGACTTTGTCGTGCCCACCGGGATCGGCCCTTTCGATCTCCACCTCGTCAGCAAGTGGATCGCCGACGGCGGACAGGGCCGCTGCATCGGCACTGGAACGCTCGATCTCATTCCCGGGGTCGAGCTCACCGTCGACCAGTGCTGGGACTCCCATTTCCAAGAGACTTGGTACGACAGCCACCAACTCCGCCTCGATGGCGGGCCCCCGCTCATGCCGCCGGACTCCCCGGGCCTGGACTGCGACGCCGGCGCCGGACTTTCGTTGGCGTGCCCGCGCGGCAACGAGGCGCTCTGCCCGTTCTAGATCGCGAAGCCTGCGATCTTTGCTTGCTCGTGCTCCCGCGTCGCGGTTGAGTGCGGGTGCCCCAACAAGCCAGTTGGAGCCTGTGTGCGTGCGTTTCAGAATGAGCGCACGTTTTTCGCGGTGCGTTGACACACAGAAATTGCGGCGTGTACCATCCTCCAACTGGACGCGCCCCCGAAATTCCCGCAGTTGATTCCTTCTGCCTCCAAATTTTTGACGGAGTGACGCGCAATGCTCAAAGGCAAGACCCCCCTGTTGGTCGCAATCGTGCTCGGCGTGCTCGCCGGCGCGATGGCCTATCTCTCGGTCAAGAAGAAGGAGCGCGAGGTGAAGGCGGGCTGGAACCTCGTGCCCGTGCTCGTCGCGTCGGACGCCATCACGGAAGGCACGGTGATCACGTACGACATGATCAGCCAGCGCGCGGTGCCGGAGCAGTTCGTCACCTCCTCCGTCATCAAGCCCGACTCGGCCAACTACATCGTCGGCCAGAAGGTGCTCGTGCCCCTCCAGGCCGGTGACCCCTTGCTCTGGAGCCAGTTCGAGACCAGCAAGGCGGCGGAGAAGCTCTCCACCATCGTGCAGAAGAAGGGCCGCGCCATCACCATCCCGGCGTCGGGCCCGTCTGCGGTCGGCGGCTGGATTCGTCCGAACGACCACATCGACATCATCGGCACGTTCCGCGACCCCCAGTCGCAGGACCAGATGGCCGTGACCCTGCTGCAGAACGTGGTCGTTCTGGCCACCGGCAAGATCACCGGCACCACCAACATCAACCTGCTGCCCGAGGGCGACCGCGGCTACGCCGACATCTCGCTCCTCGTGCTGCCGGAAGAGGCCGAAATCCTCACCCTCGCGCAGGACATGGGCCAGCTGAAGTTCACCCTGCGCAACCCGGAAGACATCGACGTGCAGGAGGCCCGCGGCCGCGCCACGCTGCAGACCCTCATCACGGGCGAGCGCATCGAGCAGCTGCGTCAGCGCCGCCAGCAGACCATCCAGGTCATCAAGGGCACCAACGAGACGTCGAAGGGGAGCGGGATCGGCGCGCCGTAGTGGTCGCCGAGGTCTTGGCTCCTAACCCCTTCACGGAGGAACGCGCGCGATGCTAGCCGCCCTCACCCTGCTTCTCACCACCGGGTCGGTCTTCTTCTTCTCGCTGGTGATCTTCGGGGTTCTCTCGAAGGCCTACGAGCAGTACCAGGAGCGCTACGTCGTGAGGTCGATGAACGACCTCTCCGACATGTTCCTGTTCATCGACGCCCGCCAGATGTTGGTCCTCAACATCTGCACCATGGGCTTGATGATCATCGTGGGCTGGTTGGTGTTCAACCCGCTGGTCACGGTCTTGGCAGGCATTGGCGGCTTCTTCATGCCGATGATGCTCATCAAGTACTACCGCGGCCGGCGCATCAAGAAGTTCAACGTGCAGCTCGTCGACGCGCTGCAGAGCATGGCCAACGCGTTCAAGGCCGGCCTCACGTTCCCGCAGGCCATTGAGCACGTGGCCCGCGAGGCGCAGCCGCCGCTCAGCCAGGAGTTCTCCCTCTTCGTGAAGGAGATCAAGCTGGGCGTGCCGCTGGAAGAGGCGCTCGTGAACATGGGCAAGCGCGTGGGCTCGGACGACCTCGAGCTGGTGGTCGTGTCCACCAACATCTCGCGCCAGCTGGGCGGCAACATGGCGGAGATGTTCGAGGTGCTCTCGGGCTCCATCCGCGAGCGCTTCCGCCTCGAGGGCAAGATCGACTCGCTCACCAGCCAGGGCCGCATGCAGGGCTGGGTGGTGGCCGCGCTGCCGCTCTTGCTGGGCCTGGTGATGAACTACATGCGCCCCGACCTCATGGAGCCGATGATGGATCACATCTTCGGCTACATCCTGGTCGCCCTGATTCTGATCATGGAAGGCATGGGCATCTTGATCATCCGCCGCATCGTCAACATCGACGTCTAGGGTGATGAAATGAGCTTCTGGACCATCACGCTGTATCTGTCGATTCCGATGTTCGCGGCCGCCGGCTTCCTCGGCGCCCTCGGCGCGTACGACATGTTCCTCGCGAAGTTCTTCAGCGAGGTTCAGGAAGAGGAGACCAGCTTCCTGAAGGCGTTCCGGCAGGTGGCCCTCCGCCAGCTCGGTACGTTCAACCGGCGCTTCATGTGGCCGAGCTACGAGGCCAAGACCCGCCGGCGCCTGATCAAGGCCGGCGAGCCCGCGCAGCTCCGCCCCGAAGAAGTGATGGCCATGCAGGAGATCGGGTTCGTCCTCGGCCTGATTGCCGGTCTCGTGATCGGCAACGCGATGGACTACCTGGTCGTGGGCATGCTCCTCGGCGCGCTGCTGGGTCTGTACTACCCGCAGATGTGGCTCAACGATCAGATCAAGAAGCGCCACCACCTGATCACCCGCGCGCTGCCCTACAACCTCGACCTGCTCACGCTGTCGGTCGAAGCGGGCCTCGACTTCACGGGCGCGCTCGGCAAAGTCGTGGAAAAGGGCAAGACCGGCCCGCTCCGCGAAGAGTTCCAGATGGTGTTGAAGCAGCTGAAGATGGGCAAGACGCGCGAAGAGGCCCTGAAGATGATGGTGGCCCGCGTGGACCTGCCGGCGCTCACCAGCTTCGTCACCGCGCTGATTCAGGCGGACAAGATGGGCACCTCGCTGGGCAAGGTGCTCCGCATCCAGTCCACGCAGCTCCGCATCGAGCGCACCCAGAAGGCCGAGAAGATGGCCAACGAGGCGCCGGTGAAGATGCTCTTCCCGCTCATCGCCTGCATCTTCCCCACGGTGTTCATGGTGCTGTTCGGGCCGATCGTGTTCGCCTTCTCGTTCGGCAACAACTTCAACTAGCCGCACTTTTCTTGTCGCAGTCGCGCACGAGGACAAATGGGTTTCACCCTCACCATCTCCGAAGGTAAAGACCGGGGACGGGAGTACACCTTCGACCAGGCTGAGGTCTGCATTGGCCGCACGGCCGAGAATGATCTCGTGCTTACGGAGGCGGGTGTCTCGCGCCGGCACGTGAAGATCCGCGAGGACGGCGGGCAGTTCTTCGTCGAGGACCTGGGCTCGGCCAACGGCACCAAGGTGAACGGCAACCCCGTCACCGAGGACGAGCTCCGCGACGGCGACAGCGTCCAGGTTGGCCCGGTCATCTTCGCGTTCCAGGGCTTGGCTGCGGCGGGCGGCGACTCCACGCGCATCTTCGACCCCGCCGAGGTGGCCAAGAAGGCCGCGGCGACCAAGAAGGCTCAGGCTTCGGCCGCACAAGGCGCCGGCGCCCAGAAGCGGGCGGTGACCAGTGTGGCTCCGGCGGTCGCGCGCGCCCCCGCCTCGGCGGCGCGCACGTCGTCGCCGAAGAATCCGGGCCCGGCAAACGGCGCGTCGAGCAAGGCGCTGGCCAAGCGTGGCCCGTCGGCTCCGGCGGCGCCGCCCAAGAGCGCCTCCGAGCGTGCGCGTGAGCGCCGCGCGGCCAACACGCCGCTCGCCAAGTTCCAGCTGTTCTGGGCCAACGCCAGCAAGGGCGTGCGCGCGGGCGTGGTGGGCGGCATGGGCGTGGTGGTGCTGGGCCTGATCTTCGTGATTGTGCGGGCCGCGACGGGTGGAGGCGGTCCGAGCGTGCTCGCGGGCGACGAGTCAAAGAACGTCTTCGACATCGGCCCCGAAGCCAACGCGAATGACGCCTGGGGCGTGGGTGTCGACGGCATCAGCCACATCACTGCGGACAAGGCCCAGTTCCAGTTCACCTTCCCGGTGACGGCCAAGAAGGCCACCGCGACCATCCACTTCACCACCAGCGGCATCCCGAAGCCGGAGCAGGTGGACGTGGCGGCGAACACGGTGCACATCGGCTTCGTGCAGCCGTCGTTCGGGGATCAGCAGAAGGAGCAGGAGATCCCCATCCCCACGAAGTACTTGAAGCCGAACGAGAAGAACAAGGTGGTGTTCGACCACCTCAAGAACCCGCCGGGCCAGGAGCCGTGGTTCCTGACCAAGGTGTGGGTCGAGGTGCAGCAGCTGCCTGAGGACACGCCCCAGAACCTCATGCGCCGCGCGCGCGAGCAGATCGTCGTGGGTGACCGCGCCTGGGAGTTCCGCCAGGTGGGCGCCGACAACACCTACCGCGCGTGGAAGGCCTACCAGGAGGCCAAGCTCTACCTCGAGGCGCTCGATCAAAAGGTCGACGAGCTCGATGTCGTACGGCAGAAAATAAAAGACGCGAAGAACGAGCTCGACGCCATCTGCAGCAAGCAGATGCTCAAAGGCGTCTCGGCCGAGCAGCAGGGCCACGCCGACGTCGCCATCCAGATCTACAAGGGCGCGCTCTCGTTCTTCCCCGAGAAGGACCACCCCTGCTTCCAGCAGCTCCATGAGAAGCTGAACAGCCTCGAGTAGCTCAAGGACGAACCGATGCCTCCCGTTCCACCCAAGCGTAATGGCCCGCCGCCGCGCCGCTCCACCGGCACTGGCCCGCGAGCGGGGCGGGTGGAGCCGCCTCCCGACGTGGAGCCCGCCGAGCCGGCCAACTCCAACGACACGGTGATGGGCCTCGACTTCGACCCCGAAGCGGGCAACGGCCAGGAAGACATCAACACCCAGGACGAGGAAGCGCCTCCTCCTGCCGACGCCACGGTCGTCTTCGACACGCGCGCGGGGGCTCGCAAGGGCCCGGGCGCCGGCGCGGGGCCGCAGGGCAAGCTCATCGTCCTCAAGGGCCCGAAGCAGGGCGCCGAGTTCACCCTCGGGCCGGGCGAGACGAGCATCGGCCGCAACGCCGACAACACCATCGTCATCCCGGACATCAGCGTCTCCCGCAAGCACGTGGTGCTGGTGAAGCAGGGCTCGGGCTGGACGCTCGTCGATCAGGGCTCCGGCAACGGCACGCTGGTCAACGGCGAGAAGCAGGCCGAGCACGAGCTGCAAGACGGCGACGTCTTCGTCATCGGCGACACCGAGATCCAGTACGCGGTCCCGGGCGCGGCCACGAGCACGCTGCCCCCGCGGCGCATGACCGGCTCGCAGCCCGCGACGCCCCCGCGCCGTGGCGCTTCGCCCAGCCGTGTGGGTCCACGGCCCGTCCCGGGGCGCCCCATGCCGGGCGCCAACACCACCGGCCAGGTGGCGCTCCCGCCGGAGATGATGGAGGAGGCGAACAAGAAGAAGCGCCTCAAGACCATCGGCATGGTGGGCGGCGGTTTGCTCGTGGTGCTGTTCGGCGTGGGCTTCGTGGTGAAGGGGCAGAACAACGCGCGGCTCGCGGCCCAACACGCGGCCGAAGCGGCGGAGCGGGAGGCAGCGGCCCAGGCCGCAGCCGAGGCGTTCGCGGCCGGCAAGCAGCTGGTGAAGGACGGCCAGTTCGCCGAGGCGCTGCCCAAGTTCCAGGAAGCCAAGGACAAGGGCTCCGACGACGCCGAGCTCGACGACTACATCGACCGCTGCAAGCGCGAGTCGGCCGCCGAGACCTCGCTCAAGGCCGCCACCGACGCCCTCAAGTCCAACAAGCTCGGCGATGCGATCGAGGCCGCCAAGAAGGTTCCCGTCGACAGCCTCCTCTCCGACAAGGCCGAGGACGTGAAGAAGCAGATCAAGGCCGCGGTGCCCGGCCGCGTCACCGACGCGCGCGGCAAGATCGCCCTCAAGGACTACGCGGGCGCCAAGGCCATCCTCGACGACGCAGCCAAGGTCGCGCCCGACGACAAGGGCATCTCCGACGCCCAGGACGAGATGGCCAAGGCCCAGAACCAGCCCGTGCCCGTGCACACCACGCAGCACGTGACGCTCGCCGACCACACCGCCGAAGTGCGCCAGGCCTACAAGGACGGCGACCTCAAGCGCGCCAAGGAGCTCGCCACGCAGTACGCGGAGAGCGACGACCACTGCAAGGTGCTTCGCGACGAGCTCAACACGTTCGAGGGCGCCTACGGAAAGATGGACGACGACCCGGGTGCCTTCAAGACGGCGCACGACCTGGACATGAAGATCGCCGGCGGCCACAGCTTCTTCAGCCAGCGCATCAACACCCACGTGCTCTCCATCAAGCTCAAGCAGTGCGTCGCCGCCAAGTCGGCCGGGCACGTGAAGGAGGCCTTCCAGGCCTGCGAGGCGGCGCACGAGGCGGACCCGACCAACGGCGACGCGAACAACGTCCTCTCCGAGCTCTTGGCCAAGGCCAAGGACCTCTACCTCGAGGGTTACCAGGAGAAGGACTCCGACGCCGACGCGGCGCGCAAGGCCTTCCAGCAGGTGGTCGACACCACGCCGTCGAGCGAAGAGATCCACCAGAAGGCGGCCACGCGTCTGAAGGAGATGCAGTAGGTCGCCCGTGGCGAAGCGCTCGTCTGAAGCTGACACGCAGTTCGACCTGTTCAAGCCGCGGCCCACGCCCGTCGAGCGGCCGGCCACGCCCCCACCCGTTGCTCGCGTGACGCGGAAGGCGACGCCGGCGCCGAACGTGGTCGAGCCGACTCCGCAGCCACTGGTGCAGGTCATCGCCCAGCCGAAGGTTTACACGGTGGGCGAGCTCACCCGCGAGATCCGCGGGCAGCTCGAGGATCGCTTCCAGCGCGTGGCCGTGCAGGGCGAGATTTCGAATTTGACGCGTCCGCCGTCGGGGCACGTCTACTTCACCCTGAAGGACGCCGACGCGACCATCTCCGCGGTGCTCTTCCGCAACCAGGCGCGGCTGCTCAAGTTCGATCTCCAGGCGGGCCAGCAGGTGGTGTGCAAGGGCCGCATTACGCTCTATCCGCCGCGCGGGCAGTACCAGCTCGCCTGCGACACCATCGAGCCCGTGGGGCTGGGCGCGCTGGCGGTGGCGTTCGAGCAGCTCAAGTCGCGGCTCCAATCGGAAGGGCTCTTCGATCCGTCGCGCAAGCGACCCATTCCCATGCTGCCGCGGCGCATCGGCGTGGTGACCAGCCCGTCGGGCGCGGCGGTGCGCGACTTCTTGCGCGTGCTGCACCAGCGCTACCCCGAGCTGCCGGTGCTCATCGCGCCCGCGCGCGTGCAGGGCGACGGCGCCGCGAGCGAGGTCGCCGCCGGGATCCGCAAGCTCTGTGCGTGGAGCGCAAACCGGCCCGCGCGCGAGCGGCTCGACGTCATCGTGGTCACCCGCGGCGGTGGCAGCCTCGAGGACCTCTGGGCCTTCAACGAAGAGGTGCTCGCCAAGGCCATCGCCCAGAGCCCGATCCCGATCGTCTCGGCCGTCGGCCACGAGGTGGACTTCACCATCGCCGACTTCGTCGCCGACCTGCGCTGCCCCACGCCAACGGCCGCAGCCGAGCGGCTCGCGCCCGTGAAGGTGAAGGAACAGGAGCTGCTCGCGGTGCGTCGGCGGCGCTTGCACAAGGCCATCGAGCGGACGACCTCGCACGCGCGGCACGCGCTCTTGCAGCGCCGGCAAAAGCTCGGCGACCCGCGGCATGAGCTCTCGGAGCACCACCTCGCGCTCGACGCCCGCGCCGACGCGCTCGAGAAGTCGCTGCGCCTGCAGCTCCGGGCGCGAACCGACGCGCTGGGAAAGCTCAAGGAGCGCCTCCACCGCGCGCACCCGCGCCAGCGGCTCTTGCAGAACGAGCGCGCCCTGCGCGAGCTGCGCGATCGGCTCTTGAAGCAGATCCGCTTCGAGCTCCTGGGCGCTCGCGAGGCGCTCACGGGTCTGCGCGAGCGGCTGGTGCTCGAGGCCCCGCGCGACGCCGTCCAGCGGGCGCACCGCCAGCTCGCCGAGCGCGGCGCCGCGCTGGGCGCCCTGCAGCAGAAGGCGCTCGCCGCACGCCGCCTTCACTTCGACGCCCAGAAGGCGCGCCTAGACGCCCTCTCGCCATTGAAAGTCATGAACCGCGGCTACGCCATCGCCTTCGGGCCCAGCGGCGCCGTGCTGCGCAAGGCCACGGACGTGAAGGCCGGCGAGGGCGTCCGCGTGCGGCTGGCCGACCAGGCCGAGCTGGAGACGGTGGTCCAGAAGGTGCGCGGGCCGTCTGTTGAATAGGCGCCCCTCCGCGACTATGGTGCGCCCACGTTGCGGCCCGTGCCGCGCGTCTGGAGGCCGCCCGTGGCCAAGCAGCAAGACGAGCAGACGCCCGAGCGCTACGAAGAGCTCGTGAAGCGGCTCGATCAAGTCGTCGCGCGGCTCGAGTCGGGCGAGCTCTCGCTCGAGGACTCGCTCAAGGCCTTCGAAGAGGGCGTGAACCTCGTCCGACAGGGCGAGGCCCGGTTGGGCGAGGCCGAGAAGCGCGTGGAGCTCCTGCTCAGCCAGGTGGGCGACGAGCGCGCCCCTTTCGATCCGGAGAAGCCGCGCTCCGAGGGCGGCCAGGAGCCCCGCAAGCCCGCGCGACCACAGGCCGACGACGACGAGGACGTGCCGTTCTGAAGTTCTGAATTTCGGGGGCGGGTCAGCGGTTCTGTGTGGGAGCCGCTGTGGGGTTTTCGAGATGGCCGAGCGACGTCCCAAGGTGACCATCGTCGACGATGACCGCGACACGCGGGAGATGCTCACGCTCGCCCTGGACCTCGAGGGCTACGACGTGGCCCAGGCGGCCAACGGCATCCGCTTGATCAGCAGCCTGCACGTCGATCGCCCGGATGTGATCTTGCTCGACGTGATGATGAGCTGGATCGACGGCTTCGAGCTCTGTCGCTCCATCAAGAAGAACGAAGAGTTCAAAGACATCCCCGTGATCTTCATCAGCGCGCGCAAGACGCCCGAAGACGTGCAGAAGGGCATCGCCGCCGGCGCGGCCGACTACTTCACCAAGCCTGTGGACATCGAGAAGCTCATCGCGCGCATCAACCAATTCGTTAAGCGGCCCGCTCCCGAGAGCACCACGCCCGCCCGCGGATGAGCTTCCAACTCGACTCGTACCTGCGCGATCAAAGCGCGCGCGTGGAGCGGCTGCTCGAGCAAGCGCTCGGGCGTGTGGCCGTCGATGCCGCGCCCAAGCTGCGCGAGGCGATGGCGTACGCACTCCTCGGCGGCGGCAAGCGGCTGCGGCCGATCCTCGTCATCGCCAGCTGCAGCGCCCTCGGGCGCGAGCCCAACGCGGCCGAGCTCGACTTCGCGTGCGCGCTGGAGATGATTCATACCTACTCGCTCATCCACGACGACCTGCCGTGCATGGACGACGACGATCTGCGTCGCGGCAAGCCCACGGTGCACAAGGCGTTCGGCGAAGCCATGGCCGTGCTCGCCGGCGATGCGCTGCTGACGGATGCGTTTGCGCTCGCGGCGGGTGGATCGGAATCGACGCGCGCCAAGCTTTGCTTCGAGCTCGCGACGGCTGCGGGTTCGCGCGGGATGGTCAGCGGCCAGGTCGACGACGTCGACGGCAAGAGCGCGACGATGGCCGAGCTCCAGCGCGTGCACGCGCGCAAGACGGGCGCGCTCATTCGCGCCGCCTGTCGTGGGCCGGCGATCGAAGACAGCGCGCTCCCGAAGCTGACGACGTACGGCGAGCAGCTCGGCATCGCCTTCCAGATTGCCGACGACATCCTCGACGCGACCGGTGACGCGAAGGCGACCGGCAAGGCGACCGGGAAGGACGCGCAGAAGGGCCGGGTGGGTTATCCGCAGTTGCTCGGGCTGGACGGCGCGCGTCGGGCAGCGGACGAGGCCGCAGAGGCCGCTGTCGATGCGCTCGTGGGGCTGCCGGGCGACAAAGAAGCGCTCGAGGCGTTGGCGCGCTATACCGTGAGTCGCGATCGCTGACGCGACGCGCTGCCCATGGCGCTGCTCGACCGCATCCAGAACCCCGCCGACCTCCGACGGCTGCCGCGCGCCGAGCTTCCCGCGCTCTGCGCCGAGCTGCGCGACGCGATGGTCGCCGCGTGCACACCCGTGGGCGGTCACCTCGGCGGCTCGCTGGGCGCGGTGGAGCTGATCGTGGCCCTGCACCGCGCGTTCGATACGCCGCGGGACCTGCTCGTCATCGACACCGGACACCAGGCGTACGCGCACAAGCTGCTCACGGGGCGTCGCGCGCTGCTCGAGAAGCTGCGCCAGGAAGGCGGCGCGGCGGGCTTTCTCGAGCGGCACGAGAGCGAGTTCGATGCCTGGGGGGCAGGGCACGCTTCGACCGGATTGTCTGCTGCGATTGGACTCGCGGAGGCATCCGCGCGGCTGGGGCAGAACCGGCGTGTGGCGGTTCTCGTGGGCGATGGCGCGCTCACCGGCGGGCTCTCGTTCGAGGCGCTGAACAACCTCGGCACGCGCGACGTGACCATCGTGCTCAACGACAACGGCATGAGCATCGCGCCGAACGTGGGCGCGATCGCGAAGCTGCTCGGAAATACATCGGCAGACCCGATGGAATCGCTTCGCCGCGTCGGGAATTCCATCGCCATGTCGCTGCGAAGTGGGCAGCGGCCGCACCTCGAGGCGCTCGCGCCCGGGCCGCGCGCGTTCTTCGAGGCGCTCGGGATTTCGTATCTCGGTCCAGTCGACGGTCACGACGTGGAGGCGCTGGAGCGCGCGCTCGCGGACGCCAAGTCGCGGCGCGGGCCGGTGCTGGTGCACGCGCGCACGCAGAAGGGCCGCGGCCTCGCGCTCGCCGAGGCCGACGTCGAGACGCGCGGCCACGCCATGGGCCCGTTCGATGCCCAGGGGCGGCTTATCAAGAAGGCGGGGCCGCCGAGCTTCACCGACGTGTTCGCGGATGGTTTGGCGCAGCTCATGGAAGGCGACGAGCGCATCGTGGCCATCACCGCGGCCATGCCGGATGGCACCGGGCTCGCGCGCGTCGCTCGACGCTTTCCGGACCGCGTGTTCGACGTGGGCATCGCCGAGGCGCACGCGGTGACGTTCGCGGCGGGGCTCGCGGCGGGTGGACTGCGGCCCGTCGTCGCGATCTATTCGACCTTCATGCAGCGCGCGCTCGACGGCGTGATCCACGACGTCTGTCTGCAAAACCTTCCGGTTACATTTGCGCTCGATCGAGCGGGGCTGGTGGGCGGTGACGGCGCCACGCACCAGGGCGCGTTCGATGTCGCCTATCTGCGCGCGATTCCCAACCTCGCGCTCATGGCGCCGAGCGACGAGAACGAGCTGCGGCACCTGCTCGCGACGGCCGTGATGCACAACGGTCCGGCGGCGATTCGCTTTCCGCGAGGCGCGGGCCCGGGCGCGAAGATGGATCCCGTGCCGCAGCCGCAGCAACTCGGGCGCGCGCGCGTGTACCTGCGCACGGCCGTGCGCGCGGAGTGCACGGTGCTCGCGCTCGGGCCGGCCTTGCACGCGGCTGCCCTGGCTGCACGCACGCTTGCCGATGAGGGGCTTCGCGTGACCGTCGTCGACGCGCGCTTCGTGAAGCCGCTCGATGAAGACGCCGTCCTCGAGGCCGCGACGCTCGGGCCCATCGTGACCGTGGAGCACGCGGCGCTCGCCGGCGGATTCGGTTCGGCGGTGCTCGAGCTGCTCGAGTCGAAGAACGTGAACGCGCGCGTGAAGCGGCTCGGGCTGCCGGACGCGTTCGTGGCCCACGGCGACGCGAACGCGCAGTACGCCAAGCTCGGCCTCGACGCCGCCGGAATCGCCTCGGCGGTGCGCGCGCTCGTGCGCGTGCGCGCGGCCGAGGACGCTTCGTGAGCTCTGGCAAGCAGCGCGTCGACAAGCTGCTCGTCGATCGCGGGCTGGCCTCGACGCGAACCAAGGCCGCCGCCATGGTGATGGCCGGCCAGGTGTTCGTCGGCGAGCGGCGCGTCGAGAAGGCCGGCGAGCTCCTGCGGCCCGACGTCGAGCTGCAGCTCAAGGGCGAGGAGAAGTACGTCTCGCGCGGCGGGTTCAAGCTGGAGGCCGCGCTCGAGCATTTTCACGTCGACGTCGCGGGCAAGGTCGCGCTCGACGTGGGCGCATCGACCGGCGGCTTCACGGATTGTCTGCTCCAGCGCGGCGCCACGCGCGTCTACGCCGTCGACGTGGGCACGCACCAGCTGCACGAGAAGCTTCGCGCCGATCCGCGCGTCATCAGCCACGAGCAGGTGAACGCCCGCGAGCTCACCGAAGCCATCGTCAAAGAGCCGGTGCAGGTCATCGTCATCGACGTCTCGTTCATCTCGCTCAAGCTGGTGCTGCCCAGCGCGCTGCGCTTCCTCGCGCCCGGCGGCGTGCTCGCGGCGCTGGTGAAGCCGCAGTTCGAGGCAGGCAAGGGCGAGGTGGGCAAGGGCGGCGTGGTGCGTGATCCCGTCGTGCGTCAGAAGTGCATCGACGGCATCGTCACCTTCGCGTCGAACGAGTGCGGCTTGAACGTGCGCGGCGTGATCGACTCGCCGATTGCGGGGCCCGCAGGAAACGTCGAAGCGCTGCTCGTCGCCGAGAAGCCCGCTACTGCCGCGCCGACCAGTACTGGTCCGGCGTGAGCAGCTTCGACAGCTTGCCGAACGCGAGCATGTACGGCGTGAGGTTGGCGTCCAGGTCCATGCCGAACGCGCCGGTGTTGATGTAGAAGCGCGCGGCTTCTTCGCCGGGCGCGTCGAGCATCACCACCTCGAGCACGTTGCCCTGGTTGTCGCCGTTGAGGACGTAGAACTGGTCGCCCTGGCCCGGGTAGACGCCGAGCACGCGCAGCCCGCCGGTGGGCAGCGTCGGATTTCCCTGCGGCGTGCCCGAGAGGTTGGTGAACTGCACCTCGCCTGGCCCGGCGACCACGATGTGGCTGCCGAGCTGCTGCGCGATCGAGAACGGCCCACCCGGGAGGTCCACCTTGAAGAGCTGGCCGCCGCCGGTGCTCTGGTCGTAGCAGGGCGAGGTGACCTCGCTCGAGCACGCCCAGAGCTCGTTCGCGTTGTCGCCGGCGATGAAGTAGGCGATGTCGCCCGCTGGCGAGAGGTTGAGCACCGGGATGTTGGCCGTGCCCAGCGTGCCCACGCTGATGGTGGCGATGACGTTCGGGTTCGCGAGCGGGTTGCCCGAGGTGTCGAAGCGCTCCACCTGGAGGTAGATGAGCGAGCCGCTGGTGTCGCCGCTCTGTTCGGGGAAGCTGAAGCCCACGCTGCCGAAGCCCGGCTGGCCGTCGAGCGTGCCCTTGAGATTTCCCTGTGCGATGCCTGCGCCGGTGGTGCGGTCCAGGAACAGGAAGCTGTTCTGGTCGGAGCCGAGGATCACCGCGGGCGCCGTCGGGTCGGTCACGAGGAAGGCCTGGCCCGGCGAGAACGGATAGGTCTGCAACACGTCGAGGTTCTGCTGGAGCCGCGCCACCCCGGTGGCCGGCTGCAGCCAGTAGATCTCCGACGCGCCGTTGCGCGCCGCAAATCCCGCGCTGGTGCAGTTGAAGCCCAGGCCGCTGCCGCTCGACTGCTTCACCGTGGCGTCCGTGCCCAGCCGCACCACCTGATTGTTCGCGCAGGTGATGAGCCCGTTTCCGTCGGGGTCGAGCGAGAGCTGGGCGAAGCCGAACGTGCCGGTGAAGACCTGCTGCGCGGGCAAGAAGAGCTCGCCCGCGGCAGGGCTGGTGTTCGACGCGCCGTTCGCGCAGGTGGCCTTGGCGAGCAACGCGAGCTTCGCCGCGATGCCGTCGGCCTTGAAGTTCACCTGCTGGGGCTGGATGGTGAACGTCGTCGTCGGGCCGGGGTTGGTGGCCTGGCCGATGGTCGCCTGGCCGTCCATCAGCGTGACGCTGGTGACGCTGTCGCAGCCGCTCACCTGCACGTCGACGTCGAAGTGCGTGTCGATGGCCGGCGAGGCGTGGGGGATCACCGTCACCGCGGGCGGCGCGGGCGGAGGCGGGGGCGAGCTCTTGCCACCGCCGCACGCCTGCAGGAGCAGGAGCGCGACGGCAGCGAGCGGGGCGATGCGGCGCATGCCCTGAGTCTACTTCTCGGTGATGGTGAACTCGACGCGCCGGTTCATCTCGCGGCCCTTGGCGGTCATGTTGGGCGCGATGGGCTTGGAGTCGCCGAAGCCCTTGGCCTCGAGCGCGTCCTCGCCGATGCCCTTCTTCAGGAGGTAGGCGCGGACGGCCGCGGCGCGATCCTGCGAGAGCTTGAGGTTCGCGTCCTTGGCGCCGACGTTGTCCGTGTGGCCCTCGACGACCACGTGCTTGAGGCCGTTGGTCTTGATGGCGTCGGCCACCTGGTCGAGCAGGGTGTACGAGTCGCGCAGGATGACGGCCTTGTTGGTGGCGAAGTGCACCTGCTGCTTGATGACGATCTTGTTCTTGATCACCACCACCATCGGCTTCTTCGGCGCGGCCACACCGTCGGCGGCCGGGGCTTTGGCGGCCTTGAGGCTGAACGACTCGGTGCCGGTCTTCTCGGCGGCCACGTCGACCTCTTTCGACTGGGCGTCGAAGCCGTCGGCGAGCACGGTGATGGTGTAGTGGCCGGCGGGCAGCGCGGTGGCAGGCGCGTTCGGCGGGATGTCGATGGGCGCGCCGGTGCCCGCGGTGGCGGTGACCTTGGCGGCGACCGGCTTCTTCCTCGCGGTCACCTTCACGATGAGGTTGCCCATGGCGGCGGCGACGGGCTTGGCCTCGGGCATCAGGCGAACTTCGACGCTGCTCACCTTGCCGGCCTCGACGGTCGCGTCGGCGGTCGCCGGCTGGTAGCCCTCGTGCTGCACGTTGAGCTTCACCGCGCCGGGCGCCAGCTCGTAGCTCTGGAAGTGGCCGCGGTTGGCGTCGGTGGCGACGGGCGGGAGGTCGTGGTCGAGGAAGGCCACCAGCACTCCTGAGATGGGCTTGCCGGTGACGCCGTCGAGCGCGGTGCCCTCCACGCGGCCCGTGGTGGGCGCGGGCGCGGCGGCGAGCGCGGCGGGCGCCTGCTTCTCGTAGGTCTTCTCCACGACCTTGTTGGAGCCGGTGCCGAACGGGTCGACGGTGTACGTCACACCGAAGAGCAGGTTCCAAGGCATGGTCGCCGGAATGCCGTAGGCGACGGTGCGCGCCAGGCCGAGGTCCACCGCGGCGTTGATGGTCAGGTCCTGCACCGCGGTGACCCGCACGCCCAGGCCGAGGGACTCGTTGAACGCCTCGCCCGTGGAGACCGAGGTGTTGTCCGGGGCGATGAGGTCGCTCGCGCCCAGCGGGATGAAGCCGGTGTACTCGATGTACGGCGTGGCCACGGGCAGACCGGCCTCGAGGGCGCCGCTGATCTGGAAGCGGTTGTACTTCTGCGTCTGGAGCGCAAACTCCTCGGCGGCGGTGAGGGTGTGGCCGTTGCTGAAGGAGGTGGTCTTGTCGAGCACCACGCCCAGGTTCACGTGCGCGCGCAGCGGCACCTGCGGCGAGAGGGCGTGGAAGTCGTAGGTCACGAGCGCCGTGGGGGCGAAGCCGAACACGCTGCGCGAGACGTCCTGGTTGCCCGTGCCCGGCGAGAGCAGCAAGCGCGCGTCGAGGCCCAGCGAGAGGCCCTTGTAGACCTCGTAGCCGGCGGCGAGGCCCACCTGCGCGTCGCCCTGGTCCTGGATGAGGTGCGGCGCGGACTTGGTGTTGGTGTTGGCCGCAACCGTGTAGTTCACGTACGCCTGCAGCCAGTTGGTGAAGTTGTAGCCGCCCGCGAAGACGCCGGCGGTGCGCGTGTCGCTCGCGTCGAGCACGGGGAAGTCGTTGGAGCGGAAGTACTGACCGCTCGCCGAGAGGTGCAGCATGCCCGCGCGGCCGAAGTGCGCGCTCGAGACGTGCAGCACGCCCACCTGGCCGTTCTCACCCGCGGCGTCGCGGAGGTTCGCGGGATCGGTGAGCGAGTTGTGCAGCGTCGAAGGATCGTGCGGCTCGCTGCCGGGCTGCACCGTCTCCTTGGTGCTCACCAGCTTGGGCGCGGGCTCCTTGTTGTCGAGCGGCGCGAGCGTGGTCATCGGCGCGGTCGCGGGATTGGTCGACGCCGCGGAGGTCGACGACGTCGTGGCCGCGGTCGAAGCGGGCGCGGTCGAGGTGGAAGTGGGCTTCGCGCTCGTGGTGGATGCGGGAGCCGTGGTGTTGGCGGGCGCAGGCGCGGTGGGCGGCGGAGGCGGGGGCGTCCCGGTCGCCGGCGCGGGCGCCGTGCCCGAAGCGGCCGGCTTGAAGCCCTCCCAATCATCGCCACCGGCGGCCTGTGCAAATGCCGTGGCCGGCAGGAGGAGGAGGGCGGCGCAAAGCCCGGCGAGGAGTCGGTTCGTCATGGCAAATCCCGGTGTCCGGCCTCGGCGTCGCGGGGGGGCCGCGCGCCGACGTGTCCAAAGGTCGGCGGATGATACAGTGGGAGTCCCTGTGAACCCAAGGGAATGGCCGCTGCGGTCGGCTGAATTCTCGGTTAGGGTTCGCGTCGGATTCTCACATCAGGGCCGCGCGCCGGACCGCGGCCAGAGGAGAGTGCATGAAGCGCCTCGTTTCGTTCGCCCTCGCCGCCGCCCTGCTGGTGCCCGCGGCAGCCCAGGCCAAGGGTGCCGCCAAGGCCGCCGACAAGGCCGGCGGCTGCAAGCTCAAGCTCGACATCGGTCCGCCCGACACCGAGATCTGGATCGACGGCCAAAAGAAGGGTACCGCCGAGAAGCTGAAGGAAGTCTCTCTCTCGCCCGGAAACCACGAGCTCGTCCTCAAGCACAAGGGCGACGAGCGCAGCGATCAGGTGACGCTCAAGAAGGGCGCCACCACCAGCTTCCAGTGGAAGTTCGAGGACGATCGCCCCAAGCCGCCGCCCTCGGACGACGACGCGCAGCAGGCCGCTGCCCCCGGCGGCGACGCGCCCGCCCAGGCGCCCAGCGACTCGCCCCCGAGCGGCGAGGGCGAGGGGATGAAGTAGTCGCTTCGAGCTGAAGACCGGTCGGCGGGCCGCTCGAAAGGCGCCCAGACACGGAAGCCTTGCGGATTGTGGGCTGGCAAATTAAGTAGCCGCTCAATTATCCCCATGGCCCGCCGACCCCAGTTCTCCGACGAGGATCTCCTCGACGCCGCGCGGGCGGTCTTCATCGCGCGCGGCACCCGGGCCACCACCGCCGAGGTCGCCGAGCGGGCCGGCGTGTCGGAAGGCACGATCTTCCACCACTTCAAGACCAAGGAGGCGCTCTTCCGCGCCGCCTTGCACCCCAAGCGCGACGAGCCGCCCGAGATCTCCGGGCTGGAGGCGCGCGTGGGGCAGGGCGAGGTGGGCGAGAACGTCCGCGAGTTCGCGACGTCGGTGCTCGATTGGCTCCGCGCGCGGCTGCCGCTGTTGATGCTCGCCTGGGCCGAGGCCGACGCCAAGGAGCGGCAGCAACTGATGTGCGACGCGGATCCCATCAATGCGCGCGCCGTCCGCGTGCTCGCCGGCTACCTGGAGGCCGAGAGCCGGCTCGGTCGGCTGCGCCGCGTGGACGCGGAGATCGCCGCGCGCGTGGTGCTGGGCAGCCTCTTCGACTACGTGCGCGCGGAGATCGTCGAGGGCGGGCGGGGCGGGCTGCCGCTGCCGGCGCCGATGTTCGTGCGCGGCCTGGTCGACATCTTTCTTCACGGAATGACGCCGCCTGCCCGCGGTAAGAAGCGGGCCGCGGCGCGCGCACACCACTAGACGGGGCCCGAGGGAGCCATGCCTGCACCAGGGAGATTGTTGAGTTGGGGCTCAATATTGGCGGCGTCGGTGGGCTTCGGGCCCTCGGCGCACGCGCTGCAGCCGCTGGACCAGTTCGTGGCCAGCGCGCACTCGCAGAACGTGAGCGAGAGCGCGAGCCGCGCCAACCTCCAGGTGGCGCAGGCCCAGGCCGACGTCGCTCTCGGTCGGCAGCTCCCCGCGATCGCCGCGCGCGGTGCCTACACCTTCAACCAGTACGCCCAGGCGTTGCCGGCGGGCTCGTTCGGCGTGATCCCACCGACGCCGCCTGCCACGGAGCCCACGAAGCTTCCGCCCGTCGATCTCACGATCACGCCGCAGAACCAGCTCGACGGCACGGCGACGATTCAAGTCCCGCTGGTCGACCTCGCGAGCTTCCAGCGCATCGCTGCCGCGCGCACCAACGCCGAGGCTGCGAACCACCAGCTCGACAACGTGAAGCTGCTGGTGGACTCGCAGGTGGTGCAGAACTACTACCAGCTGGTGGCGAACATGGCCGTGGTCACCTCGGCCAAGCGCGCGCTGGAGGTCGCCAAGAGCAGCCAGAAGCAGACGCGTGATCGCGTGTCGGCGGGCGCCTCGCCCTCGATCGATGGCGACCGCGCAGACGCCGAAGTGGAGCGCCAGGTTCAGCTGCTGGCTTCGTCGCAACTTCAAGTTTCGCTCGCCGCGCAGCAGCTCTACACCAGCTCCGGGCTCCTGCCCGATCTCGCGAACGGCGAGCCTCCGCTGACGGACGACCTGCACCCCGAGCCGCCGCTCGATCAGTTCAAGCCCGTGGAGGGCGGAACGCCGGCGCAGCAAGCCGCGGCGTCGAGCACCGAGGCCAGCCGGCAGCAGAGCCGGGCCGCGCGCCTGCAGCTGGTGCCGAGCCTGGGCGGCAACGGCACCGAGCACGTGTCGAACTATAAGGGCTTCAGCAACCAAAACATCTCGTTCCAGGCCGTGGTGGCCCTCACCTGGGCGCTCGATTACTCCACGTTCGCGAACATGCGGCTCACCGACGGTCAGCTCGCGCTGGCCGAGGCGAACCAGGTGGGCGTCGATCTCCAGACGCGCGACGCCATCCACAACGCCTGGGCCGCCATCGACGCGGCCATCGCCCGCGCGAAGTCGGCGCGGGTGCAGGTGCAGGTCACGCGGCACGCGCAGGAGATGGCGCAGGACCGCTACAACGCCGGCGCGGCCACCCAGCTCGAGGTGACCACCGCCGAGCGCGACGCCTTCACGGCCGACGTCGCGCGAATCCAGGCCGACGCCGACCTCATCAATGCCCGCCTCCAGCTCCGGCTGGCCACGGGCCGCGATCCCTTTGCTGCACCCGGAGCCACACCATGAATCACAAGCTCATCGTCGGAGCGCTGCTCGCCCTCGCGGCCTGCAGCCAGGGCGAGAAGAAGGAAGATCCCACGGCGCCGGAGCCGCCCGCGATCCACGTGGAGACCGTGGCCGTGGCCAACGCGCCCATGCCGCATGAGCTGCCGCTGACCGGCCAGCTGGTCGCGAACCAGCAGTCCGAGGTCGCGGCGAACGGCGCGGGCCGCGTGGTGAAGACGCTGGTCGAGCGCGGCACGTACGTGAAGGAAGGAACCACGCTGCTCCAGCTCGACACCAAGAGCGCGCAGCTCTCCGAGGCCGAGGCGAAGGCGAACCTCTCGACGGCCATGGCCGCGCAGGAGCTGGCCGACACCCTCTGCAAGCGCAACCAGGAGCTCTTCGACAAGGGCGCCATCTCCAAGGAGGAGTGGGAGCGCACGGGCAATCAGTGCAAGACGTCGGCGGCGACCGTGGAGGCCGCGCACGCTCGCGCCGACATGGCCGCGAAGACGCTCAGCGACGCCACCGTCCGCGCGCCGTTCTCCGGAATGATCGGCGAGCGCTACGTGAGCGTGGGCGAGTACGTGCAGCCGGCGACGCGGGTGGTGAGCCTGGTCGAGCTCGACCCCTTGCGCCTGCAGCTCACCGTGCCCGAGGCCGACATCGGCCAGGTGCAGGAGGGCCGCGAGGTGAGCTTCAAGGTCGACGCCTTCGCCGACCGCAAGTTCACCGGCACCGTGAAGTTCGTGGACCCCACCGTGCGCAGCAACACCCGCGACCTCATCGTGGAGGCCGTCGTCGAGAACCCGGACCACGTGCTCAAGCCGGGCATGTTCGCGACCGCCCATCTCCAATTGCCGGATGAGCCGCTGCCCGTGGTGCCCAAGACCGCCATCTTCTCGGAAGGCTCGACCGCGCACCTGTTCGCCGTGGTCGACAAGCACGTGGAGGAGCGCATCGTCCAGCTCGGGCCCGAGCGCGACGGCAAGGTCGCCGTGCTCGACGGTCTCAAGGCCGGCGACACCGTGGTCGCGCAGCTCTCCGACGCCGTGAAGGACGGCGTGCCCGTCAAGTAGCGACGCGCCTCGAATCGAAGTCAGCAGGAGTTCGTCATGCAGTGGTTGGCACAGATCTCCGTTCGTCGCGCCGTCTTCGCCACGGTGCTCATGCTCGCCGTGCTCGTGGTGGGCTGGGCCGGCTACCAGGGCCTCGGCGTCGACGCGTTCCCGAAGATCGACTTCCCGGTGGTCACCGTGGTCACGCGCCTCGACGGCGCCGCGCCGGAAGAGGTCGAGTCGGAGATCAGCGACAAGCTCGAAGAGGCCGTGAACACCTGCGCCGGCATCGACGAGCTTCGCTCGCAGTCGACCGAAGGCACGAGCCTGCTCTTCATCACCTTCAACCTCGACACGCCGCTCGATGCCGCCGTGCAGGACGTGCGCGACCACGTCTCGCGCGCGCTGCCCAACCTGCCCAAAGGCATCGACCCGCCGGTCATCACCAAGCTCGACCCCGACGCTGCGCCGGTCGTCTACATCGCGGTGGAGTCGGAGAAGTCCATTCGCGAGGTCACCGAGCTCGCCGACAAGCACATCCGCCGCGACCTCGAGAACATCCCCGGCGTGGGCCAGGTGCTGCTCGTCGGCGGCCGCAAGCGCCAGCTCAACGTGTGGCTCGACGCCGAGGCGCTGCGTGCACACGGCGTGACCGCCGCGGAAGTGATGCGCGCCCTGGGCACGCAGAACCTCTCCGCGCCCGGTGGCAGCGTGCAGACCGGCCCGCGCGATCTCACGCTGCGCGTTCAGGGCCGCGTGGAGTCGCCGGTGGAGCTTGGTCGCATCGTGGTGCGCCAGAACGGCGACCACCCCATCCGCGTGCAGGATCTCGCGCGCGTGGAGGACGGCCAGGAAGAAGAGCAGACCGCCGCGCAGCTCGACGGCAAGAACACGCTGGTGCTCTCCGTCCGCAAGCAGAGCGGCGAGAACACCGTGGCCGTGGTGCAGGCCGTGCGCGACCGACTCGACGGAATCCAGAAGGCGCTGCCCCCCGGCTACAAGCTCGAGGTGGTGCGCGACAGCTCCGGCACCATCCGCACGCAGGTCGACGCGGTGAAGGAGCACCTGGTGCTCGGCGCGCTCTTCGCCGCGCTCGTCGTGCTGCTCTTCCTCGGCAACGTGCGCTCGACGGTGATCGCCGCGCTCGCGATTCCAATCTCCATCGTCGGCACGTTCGCGCTGATGTGGTTCATGGGCTTCACGCTCAACATCATCACGCTGCTCGCGCTGGCGCTCGCGGTGGGCATCGTCATCGACGACGCCATCGTGGTGCTCGAGAACATCTTCCGCTTCATCCACGAGAAGAAGGTGAAGCCGTTCCCCGCGGCGATCCTGGCGACGCGCGACATCGGCCTGGCGGTGCTCGCGACCACCATGTCGCTGCTCGCGGTGTTCCTGCCCGTGGCGTTCATGAGCGGCATCATCGGCCGCTTCCTGCGCAGCTTCGGCTTGACGATGGCGTTCGCGATTGCCGTGTCGCTCTTCGTGAGCTTCACCCTCACGCCGATGTTGAGCGCGCGCTGGCTCAGCGGCGCCGACGGCGAGGTGAAGAAGAGCGTGCTCGAGCGCATCGTCGACGCGCTCTACCTGCCCATCGAGCGCATCTACATGGCCGCGCTGCGCTGGTCGATGAACCACCGCTGGGTGATCGTGATCCTCTGCCTGGCGACGCTCGGCTCGTGCATCCCGCTGGGCAAGGCCGTGCCCAAGGGCTTCGTGCCCGCGAACGACGAGGCGAACTTCGCCATCAACCTGCGCGCCGCCGAGGGGACGAGCCTGCAGTCGACGCTGCTCGTCGCGGAGAAGGTGGCCCGCGAGACGCGCCGCTTGCCGGGCGTGAAGCACACGCTGGTGACGATTGGCGACGGCAACGACCTCACCGCCAACAAGGCCGCCATCTACGTGAAGCTGGCGGACCCGAAGGATCGCGTGCAGAGCCAGCAAGAGCTCGTGGAGCGGACGCGTCGCGAGGTCGTGGCCAAGCTGCCCAAGGAGCTGCGCGTGGACGTGTCCGACGTCGACGCCTTCAACTCCGGCCAGTCGACGAAGGCCGTGCAGTACGTGATCAACGGCCCCGACGTCGACAAGCTCGGCCACATCGGCGAGAGCGTGAAGATGAAGCTCAAGCGCGTGGCCGGCACCGCCGACGTCGACACCGATCTCGTCCTCGGCAAGCCCGAGGTGCGCATCCACGTGCTGCGCGACAAGGCGGCCGACCTCGGCGTGCAGGTGGCCGACGTCTCGAACGCGGTGCAGTTGCTGGTGGGCGGCCTGAAGGTCTCGACGTACGAGGAGAACGGCGAGGACTACGACGTGCGCCTGCGCGCGGGTGAGCAGGACCGCTCGCGCATCGATCGCCTGGGCATGCTCACGGTGCCGTCGACGAAGCTGGGCGCGGTGTCATTGCGCGACCTGGTGCAGCTCTCCGACGCCACCGGCCCCTCGCAGATCAACCGCCTCAACCGTCGGCGCCAGGTGACGGTCTCGTCGAACGTGGTTCCTGGCTTTGGCGAGAGCGACATCCAGGCCCAGCTCGTGAAGATCATCGCCGACGAGAAGCTGCCCGCGGGCTACAGCGCGCAGCCCATCGGCCGCAGCAAGGAGACGGGCAAGGCGGCCAAGGGCTTCATGATCGCCTTCATCCTCACCTTCGTGTTCATGTACCTGGTGCTCGCGGCGCAGTTCGAGAGCTGGCTCTACCCGATCACGATCATGGTGTGCCTGCCGCTCACCGTGCCGTTCGCGCTCATCTCGCTGCTGCTCTTCCACCAGTCGCTGACCATCATGAGCGCGCTGGGAATCCTGGTCTTGTTTGGCGTGGTGAAAAAGAACTCCATCTTGCAGGTGGACCACACCAACAACCTGCGCGCGCAAGGCATGAATCGCCTCGACGCCATCCTGCACGCGAACAGGGACCGCCTGCGGCCCATCTTGATGACCACCATCGCCTTCGTCGCGGGCATGCTCCCGCTGATCACGTCGAAGGGTATCGGCGCGGGCTTCAACCGCGCGACCGCAGGCGTGGTCGTCGGCGGCCAGACGCTCTCGCTGCTGCTCACGCTGCTGGCCACGCCTGTCGTGTACTCGCTGCTCGACGATCTCTCGCAGTTCTTCTCGCGCATCTGGAAGGCGATCTTCACGCCCGTCGATCGCGGCCAGGATGACCTCGATCGCGTGGAGCAGGTCGCGGATCAGATCGCGCATTAATGGAATCGTGATGTAGCCGAACGGTTACATCACGATTCGGTGCCTCAGTGCCGCAGCTCCGGCCGGGTCTCGGACGGCGCGGGCGGCGCCATGCCGATCGGCAGCTTGATGCCCAGGCTGTCGAGGAAGGTGAGCACGTCGTAGTGGACGTACTCCTTGAGGCTCTTGCCGTTCTTGAACTCCACGAACGTGACGCCGTGCACCTTGGCGAACTTGTTGGTGGGCGCCATGCCCATGAACGAGCCCTTGTTCGTGCCCGAGCCCACCCAGCGGATCACGCCCTTGTCGCCCTCGAAGAGGATGTCCTTCACCTCGAACTTCAGATCCGGAAATGCCTTGCGATAGGCGCCGATGGTCTCCTTGAGGCTCGAGCGATCGACCTTGCCGACGATGGGCATCCGCGACTCGAACTTGTCATCGCAGAGCTCCTCGATGGCTTCGAAGCGGCCCTGGCTCCAGACCTCGTCCAAAATGCGTGCGGCCACGCGCTTGTTGTCAGCCATGACAGACCTCCATCTGCGGAGAATGCCAACCCGCTATGGAGAAGGTGAGGTCGGGCTGCGTCCCACGCTCAGCCGTGCCGCTGCGCCTCGCCGAAGCCGAGGGCCCTGCGCAGCTTCAGCAGTGGAGCGGGCGCCCACCAGTTGAGGCTGCCGAAGAGCCGCATCGTCGAGGGGACGAGGAGCACGCGCACCAGCGTGGCGTCCACGGCCACCGCGAGCGCCATGCCGAAGCCCATGGCCTGCACGAGGATCACGTTCGCCAGCGCGAATGCGGAGAACACGGAGACCATGATCGCCGCGGCGCTGGTGATGAGGGCGGCGCTGCGCTCGAGGCCGTCGGCGACCGCGGCGGTGTTGTCGCCCGAGCGCGCGAACGACTCCTTCATGCGCGTGAGCATCAGCACCTCGTAGTCCATCGAGAGTCCGAACACGGCGCAGAAGAGCAGGACCGGCAGCGAAGGCTCGATGGGCCGCGGCTCGCGCACGAAGAGGTGGCCGTCCTGGAAGACCCAGACCAGCGCGCCGAACGAGCCTGCTATCGAGAGCAAGTTCATCACCACGGCCTTCACGGGCAGCACCACCGAGCCGAGCAGCATGAACAGCATCAGCATGGTGACCACGATGACGAAGGCCACGGCGCGCGGGGCGCGGGCGAGCACGTAGTCGGTGGTGTCGACGTCCATCGCAGTCTCGCCGGTGACCACGAGCGAGCCGTCGCCAGCGTGCCGATCCGCACGGATGGTTCGCACGAGCGTCCGCGCGGGCTCCGAGTCGGGCGTTCCATCGGTGAGCACGTAGAGCAGCGCCAGGTTGCCGCGTGCGGTGAGCGCCTCGGCTTCTGCGATTTGCTTCGCAAACAACGGCGGCGGCTGGGTGATCAGGGCCTGCCACGCCGCGCGCGACATGTTCGGCTGGTTGGGGTTGTCGACGAGGCTCTGAACTTCGACGACGCCCGGCAGCTTCGCGATGCGCCGCGAGAGATCGTAGAGCGCGCCGACGTGCTCGGCCGAGAGCGCGCTGCTCGGAAACTCGACGGCGACGACGTGCCGCGTGCGGGCGAGTGCGGGGAAGTCGCGCTTCAAGAGCTCGAACCCGCGGCGCGCCTCCACCTCCTGTGTGAGCACGCGCACGTCGGCGCGCGACATCCGCAGGTGCAGGAACGGCGTGCCCATGAACACGAGCACCGCCAGCGTGGGCAAGAGGAAGAGCAGCGGCTGCTTCATCACCCGGAGCGCGAGCGCGTGCCAGCGTCCGGTGCCCGGCGCGACGGCCTTGCGCGGCAGCTTCCATGCGTCGATGCGCGGACCGAGCACGGAGAGCAGTGCGGGCAGGAACGTGAGCGCGAAGATCGCCGCGAGCGCGGCCACGATGGCGCCGCCAATGCCCATCGCCGAGAGGTAGCTGCCCTCGAAGAACAGCAGCCCGGAGAGGCCCGTGGCGACCGCGGCGCCCGAGAACGCCACCGCGCGCCCCGCCGTGGACACCGCGCGGTTGAGCGCGTCGTCGAATGACGCGCCCGCAGCGAGCTCTTCGCGGTAGCGGCTGACGGTGAAGAGCGAGTAGTCGATGGCCACGCCGAGCCCGATGAGCGAGCACACGTTCACCGTGTATTGCGCGAGGTCCATCGTGTGGGCGAGCGCCATCACGATGCCGATCGCGCCCACCACCGCGAGCCCGCCCACGCCGACCGGCAGCGCGGCCGCGACCACCGACCGAAACACGAAGAGCAGCACGATGAGCGCGAGCGGCATCGAGAGCAGCTCGGCGCGGACGAGGTCTTTCTCGAGCGTGCGATCCAGGTCGCTCACGAACGGGAGCTGGCCGGTCGCGGTGACGTGCAGCGTTGGCGATTGCAGCTCCGCGCGGATCGACGGATACGCCGCGAGCGCGTCTCGTTCTTCGCCACGCAGGGTGATCATCGCCAGCGCGGCCCGCGCGTCGGAGTTTGTGAGCGACTGCAAGAGGAACGGCGGTGCGTTCGCGGGCGTGACCACCGAGAGCACGCGCGGATCGCGCTGCAGCGGCGCGAGGGCGTCGTTCATGGCGCGCTCGAAGGCATCGCCGTCCGGGTCGAGCGTGTCGGACTGGAAGATGACCACGAAGGTCGTCGCCAGCGGGTGCCCGAGGACCTCGGTCACCTTCGCCTGCGCGGTCTCTGCCTCGAGTCCCCGGATGTGGCCGGTGGTGAGCAAGCCGCCGCGCAGCAGGAGCGCGATGGAGACCAGCAGGAACGCGCCCGAGAAGATGAGCGTGGGCCAGCGGTTGCGGGAGATGAACGGCCCGAGGCGCTCGAACACGCGCGAGCACTACGTCAGCACGGTCGAGTTCGCAATGATTCAGCGCCAGCGCTGCGCAATGGGGAACCGCCAGCCCTCGCCGAACGCGCGCGCCGACACCCGCAGCACCGGTGCCGCCTGTCGCCGCTTGTACTCCGCGCGCAAGATCATGTTAACCACCCGGTTAACGAGCGCGGGGTCGAAGCCGCGGGCGATGAGCACGTCGCGCGGGGTGTGCTCGACGACGTAGGCCTCGAGCACCTGGTCGAGCTGGGCGTACGGCGGCAGCGAGTCTTCGTCCTTCTGGTTATCGGCGAGCTCGGCGCTGGGCGGCCGGGTGAGAATCCGCGTGGGAATGATCTCGCGCTCGCGGTTCACGTGGGCGCAGACGTTGTACACGGCGGTCTTGAGCAGATCGCCGATGACGGCCAGGCCGCCGCACATGTCGCCATAGAGGGTGCAGTAGCCCACGCTGAGCTCGCTCTTGTTGCCCGTGGTGAGCAGGAGCGCGTTGAACTTGTTCGAGTAGGCCATGAGCACGTTGCCGCGCGCGCGGGCCTGGATGTTCTCTTCGGTCACGTCGCGCGGCCGGCCGGCGAAGAGCTCGGCGAGCTGGCCCTCCACGCCCTTCACGATGGGCTCGATGGGCACCGTGCGATGCAGGGTTCCCAGGTTCTTCGCGAGCACCGCTGCGTCGTCGTTCGACATCTGCGCCGTGAAGCGGCTCGGCATCGCCAGCGTGGTCACGTTCTCGCCGCCGAACGCGCGCGCGGCCACCACCGCGACCAGCGCCGAGTCCACGCCGCCCGAGAGCCCGAGCACCGCGCGCTTGAAGCCGGTCTTGGCCGCGTAGTCGCGGGTGCCGAGCACGAGCGCTTCCAGGAGCTGCGCTTCGTCCGGCGCGTGCGGCGCTGCGGGTGTGGTCGGCGGCGCCTCGAGGTCGATGAGCTGGAGCGATTCGGTGAAGCCGGGGAGGCGCATCAGCACCTTGCCGTCGCGGCCATACACGCTCGAGTGCCCATCGAAGACGAGCGAGTCGTTGCCGCCCACGAGGTTCACGTACACGACCGGCACGTCGTGGTGCACCGCCGACGCACCCAGCATCTGATCGCGCAGCTTCGGCTTGCCCTGTGAGAACGGCGACGCAGACAAGTTCACGACCACGTCCGCCTTCTGCGCGCGCAGCTCCTCGATGGGATCGCGGCTGTAGCGGCTCTTGGTCCAGAAGCGCTTGTCGTTCCAGATGTCCTCGCAGATGGACACGCCCACGCGCTTGCCCTTCCAGCTGAACGTCGACGCAGACGGGCCGGGATCGAAGTAGCGGACCTCGTCGAACACGTCGTAGTTCGGCAGGAGCGCCTTGTGCGCGACGCCGAGCAGCTTGCCGTCCGCGATGAACGCCGCCGCGTTGTACAGCCCCGCGCCTGCGCCCGGGTGCCGCTGCGCGAACCCCACGACGATCGCCACGCCCGCGTTCCACGGCGCCGGCCTGGCCAGCTCGTTGAGCACCGCCTCGTTGCGCTCCACGAACTCGGGGAGCTCGAGCAGATCGCGCGCGGGATAGCCGGGCAGGGTCTGCTCGGGGAACACCACGAGGTCCGCGCCCTGGGCCTTGGCGCGCTCGGTCCACGCGCGCACCTTGGCGGCGTTGCCCTCCAGGTCGCCGACGACGGTGTCGATCTGTGCCAGGGCCAGCCGCATGGAACTCCTCGCCGAGTCGCTTCATTCTGCGGCGGCTCGAGGCTATGGTGCCGCTCGATTTGTAACACCGACGGGCCGGCGCTGGCCTGGCGGTGAAGCCGAGCGGCACGTCGCGCGTCCAAGCGCTGTCTGCCGCCCAGAGGGGAAACCATGCGCACGCTGCTCTCGACCGCCTTGCTGCTCGCCCTGTTCGTGCCCATCGCCCACGCTGAGAAGCTGGTGGAGGAGGCCACCGAGCAGTCCTTCGACTCGCCCCAGACCATCGACGGCATCGAGTTCAAGTGCCTCGGCACGGGCGTGCGCAAGAAGTTCGTGGTGAAGGTCTACGCCGTGGCGTTCTGCCTCGGGGCCGACAAGGCCGATGCGACGGTTGCCGCTGCGCTGGCCAAGGCCGGCGGCAAGGTCGACGGCGACAGCAAGGCCTTCTTCCAGGCCCTGCGCGAGTCGGATGCCGCCAAGGCCGTGGACATGCGCTTCGTGCACGATGTGGGCAAGGAGAAGATCGTCGAGGCGTTTGGCGAGACGCTCGAGAAGGCGCTCGGCAACGACGACGCCGACGGCCGCGCGAAGTTCCTGGCGCTCGTGGATCGCGACATCAAGAAGGGCGATCGCATGACGCTCACCGCCGCGCCGGATGGCAAGCTCACGCTGACCATCGCCGGCCACGCAGGCTCGGTGACCGATCCCAAGATCGCCAAGCACATCTGGGTCTCGTGGATTGGTCCGGACGCCGTGACCCCTGGCCTGCGCGACGACATCGCCGCGCGTGTGAGCAAGAAGTAGCGGCCGGAGAGGTCGTCGTCGCACCACCATGGAGAAGCTCCGTCGCGCACTCGCGAACCCCGACGTGCGCGACGGCCTGGTGCTCGCGGTGGTGGTCTGTGTCGTCTGGCCGCTCGCGCCCGATCGTCAAATCGGTCCACTGGGCGGACTGAACCCGGCCTCGCTGGTCCGGCTGGTGGTCATCGTGACGCTGGTCGCGGCTGGCGGCGCGCTCGCGCAGCGCTTCCTGGGTCCGCGGTTCGGGCTCGTGGCCGCCGGCTTTGCCGCGGGGTTCGTCTCCAGCAGCGCCACCATCGCGGCCATGGGCCTGCGCTCGAAGGACGATCCCACTCGCGGGAATGCGTCGGTGGCGGCCGCGCTCGCCTCGAGCGTGGCCACGGTGGTCGAGTACGGTGTGCTCGTGGGCGCCGTGGACAGCGCCTTGCTCGTGGAGATGCTGCCCTCGCTCTCGCTGGGCCTGCTGGCCGCGCTGATCGGTACCGTCTTGGCGCTCGCGCGAGATTCGTCGAACGGCGGTGAAGCGATCCCCAAGGGGCGCGTCTTCCAGGTGCGCGCGGCGGCCGGCTTCGCGGCGCTCTACGTGGGGATCACGATGCTCACGCGCTTCATCGCCAACCATTTGGGCGTGGCGGGCGTGCTGGGCGTCTCGGCGCTCGGCGGCTTCGTGGACGCGCACTCGACAGCCGGATCGATCGCGACGCTCACGCTCGCCAAGCAGCTCACCACCGCGACCGGAGAGCTCGCGCTGGTCTCGGCCCTCACTTCGAACACCGTCACCAAGGTCGTGGTGGCGTGGACGACCGGGACGCGCGCGTTCGCCGCTCGGACGACGATCGGTGTCCTGGGCATCGCGGCCGCCGCGTGGGTCGGCGTGGTCGCGGCCTAACCTTAGCCGCAGAAGCAGCCCCAGCAGGGCGCGCGCCACGGCTTGCTTTGCCCGCCAATTGCTCACCCGTGGGGCAACAGGTGGACCCATCAGCCGACAAGACATGCACTGACTCCGGAGAACGCATGTCTCCCACCTCGAATCGGCTCCTCACGCTGGCTCTGGTCGCGCTCGCGGCCTGTGGCCAGGGCACGCCGCCCGATCGCTTCAAGAACCCCGAGTTCAGCCGCACCGACGCCGTGACCAGCGTCTGCGCGGGCGCGAACACGGTGCCCGGCATCGACGTCTCCAGCTGGCAGGGCAGCATCAACTGGGGCTCGGTGGCCGGCGCGGGCTACAAGTTCGCCATCGCGCGCATCAACGACGGCACCTTCAACGACCCCGACTTCGGCGCCAACTGGGCGGGCATCAAGAACGCGGGGATGATCCGCGGCGCGTACCAGTTCTTCGAGCCCGGCGACGACGCCACCTGGCAGGCGAACGTGGTCGTCAACGCCGTGGGCCAGCTCGGCGCCGGCGACTTGCCTGTCACCCTCGACGTGGAGACCGCGACGCCCACGTTCGACGAGATCGCCACCTGGGCGAACATCGTCCAGCAGGGCACCGGCAAGACGCCGATGATCTACACCGCCTGGGGCGAGTGGAACGGCTGGATCCCCGGCGGCGGCTTCGAGGGCAACCCGCTCTGGGTGGCCAACTACGGCGTGCAGTGCCCGGGCATGCCCAACCACTGGACGAGCTGGGTCTTCTGGCAGTTCGGCGGCAACACCGTGCCCGGCATCTCCGGCAACGTGGACCAGGACCTCTTCAACGGCACCGAGGACGACCTCAACAACTTCGCGGGCGCGGTGAACGCGAACGGCTGCTCGACCTCGCAGGTGAGCGCGTGCGGGAACTTCGGCTGCTCGTGCGCGGACAACCAGTGCAACGGCGGCTATTGCCCGGGCACGGGCTGCAACGCGACGCTGACCGGCAACTGCGCGGCCTTCGGCTGCCAGTGCGTCGACGGCCAGTGCAACGGCGGCTACTGCCCCGGCGGCGGCTGCACGGCGAAGGAGCAGAACGACTGCGCCCAGTACGGCTGCCAGTGCGTGGATCACGCGTGCAACGGCGGCTTCTGCGCGGGCTCGGGCTGCACCGCCAAGGAGATCACCGACTGCGGCAACTACGGCGTGAACTGCGTGGACCACCAGTGCTCTGGCGGCTACGGCCCGGGCTCGGGCTGCACGGCGAAGGAGCAGATCGACTGCCAGAACCAGGGCTGCGGCTGCGTGGACCACGCCTGCTCGGGCGGCTCGTGCCAGGGCACCGGCTGCACCGCGCGCGAGACCCTCGACTGCTCCGACGGCGGCGGGAGCTGCAGCATGGGCAGCTGTCTGGCGCCAACGTCCGGCACCACCACCGGCGCGGCGTCGACCACGACCGGCACGACGACCGCGACGGCGACGGCCACTGGCGGCACGACGGCGACGGCGACGACGACGGGCACCTCGACGACTGCGACCGCGACCTCAACGGGCACCTCGACCACGGCGTCCGCCACCTCGACCAGCGGCACCACGGGTACGGCGACCGCGGGCAGCACGAGCGGGGGAACGCACACCACGGGCACCAGCGGCGCGGCCTCCACGAGCGCGGGCTCGAGCGCGACCACGGGCGAGCCCGCGAGCACGTCGACGTCCACGGGCACGACCGGCGCAGCGAGCACCACCAGCACGGGCGGCGGCTCGACCACGCTCAGCGTCGCGACCTCGGGATCCACGAGCGGCTCCAGCACGACCGGCGCGCCTCCCAAGGGTGGCTGCGGCTGCAACAGCGGCGACGCGTCGTCCGGGATCGGCGTGCTCGGGATCGCGCTCGCGGTCCTGGCCCGGCGGCGGCGTACCTAGATGGGGTCGGACATCCGGCCGGGCTCGCTTGGGCGGGCCTGGCCGGTGTCGTCTCCAGGCTCCAGGCTGAGCGGAATCCTGGCGTGGAGGTTGCTCCCGCATCACGCCAATCAACGAGCGGCGCAACAAGCTGACGGACGCACAGAGAATGGGGATTGCCGTCACCTTCGAGGCCTCCCTTGCGCATTGCATCCATCAGCTCCGTCCCCGCTCAGCCCACGAACCCCACCCCGAGCGCGCCCGCGTCGACTCCCGTCCCCGCGTCCCAGGCCAGCAGCTTCCAGGCCTCGGGCGACGCGAACGCGATGTCGCTCGTGGGCCTGTCACAGGGAAAGGGCGCGCCCGCCCTCATCAAGCAGCTCCAGGACGATCTGGTGAGCGCCGGCGTGCTGGACGCGTCGGTTCGCTCCAACCCGGGGTACGGGAACACCTTCGGGCCCATGACCGCCGCGGCCGTCCGCAAGCTCCAAGCGCAGAACGGCCTCTCCCAGACGGGCATCGTGGACAGCGCGACCGCCAAGTTGCTGCTGCCGCAGACACCGCCTTCGTCACAGCCTCCTTCGACGCCGCCTGCTGGATTTCCCGGCGCACCGGCCGGAGATGCCCAGGCGACCGCGCTCGCGGGCCTGGCACCCGGCGCGACCAACGCCGCGGGCATCAAGCAGCTCCAGGACGACCTCGTCCGGATGGGTGCGCTCGACGGAGCCATCGCTTCCAACGCGGGCTACGGTCACAGCTTCGGGCCGCTCACGCAGGCCGGACTCAAGGCCTTCCAGGACGCGAACGGATTGCCTCAGACGGGCGTGGTCGACGCGGCCACGGTCGCCGCCCTCCAGGCGCCGCGTCCGCCGGTGGCTCCGATCGCAGCCGGCGCGGCGCAGGCGTTCCGGAGCCAAATCGGTCTGCCTGCCGGCCCGCTGACGACCGAGACCGACGGCTCGGTCCGCCAGCCCTTCGACAACGGCTACGTGATGGCGACGCCCGAGGGCACGCTCTACGTCGTCGACAGCTCCGGACAGACGCTGAGCATGCAGAAGCTGGGCGCCGCGAGCAGCCTCGACCAGGCCAACCAGAGCTTCCTGAGCCAGTGGGGACCCACGCCGTGGAACAGCGCCCAGGGCGCGCCCTACGGCTACGAGGACTGCGGCCCGACCTCGTGCGCGATGGTGCTGAGCTCGCTGGGGCTCATCGCCCATCCGTCGCCCGCCGACGCGGAGAAGACCATCGACGCCATGCGCGACGCGGCGCTGGGCTACAACTCCACGCACTCGCAGGACACCGACGACTCGGAGCTGGTCAAGGCCCTCAAGGCCAACGGCGCCCAGGCGGTGGACGTTGCGCCCGTTACCCAGCAGGCGGTGGATGCCGCGCTCGCAGAAGGCCACCCGCTCATCATCGGCAGCGGCGACACCTGGGCGGCCTGGGGCAAGCAGCAATGCCTGGACGGCAAGTACCTCAACCACCAGAACCCCGGCGGCCACTACGTCACCGTGCTTGGCCGCGCGAGCGACGGCAACTACATCGTCGGCGATCCGCTCTCGAGCGTGGGCGCCATCGAGGCCACGCCCGCGCAGCTCAAGACCCTCCTCGGCGGCGCGTGGAGCGGCATCGAGGTGGCCAGGTCGTAGTCAGTCCGGCGCCGGAGCAGTGGGCGTGGGCGCGACCTCGATGCGAGGCGCGCGCACGGGCAGGGGGACAGCGCGCGGCGCCTGCTGGGCCACGCCGGACTTCACCACGCCCACCACCTCGCCGCTCGAGACGACGGGGAGAAGCTCCACCCGCAGCCGCTCCATCTGCGCCCGCGCGGCCTCGAGCAGCGTCCCCGGACCCACGGCGTGCGCCGGACAGGCCATCACCTCGCTCACCCGGGTGTGGGCGCGCGCGTGGGGAAGCACATCGCCGAGCCGGGTGAGCCCGACGAGTCCAACGAGCCGCTCGTCGCCCACGACCAGGAGCCCAGCCTGGTGCTCGTCGTGGAGCCGGCGCTCGAGGACCTCGAGGGTCGCGTCGGGCGAGATTGGCCTCGGCGCGGCGACCATCACGTCGGCCACCCGAAGCCCCGGCCCGGTCGGCGCCACCTCGACGGGCTCCGCCACGGCCGCCAGCGCCACCAGCAGCGCCACGAGCAGGAGCACCGGCGCACCCGTCGCGAGCCCGGCGACGAGCAGCAGCCCCGCGAGCAGCCAGCCCAGCACCATCGCCACCCGGCCGGCGCGCTCCGGTCCGAGCTTGCCCGACAGGAACGTCCGAAGGACCTTGCCGCCGTCGAGGGGCCAGGCGGGCACGAGGTTCAGCACCGCCAGCACGAGGTTCAGCTGCGCGAGATCGAACGCGAGCAGCCGCAAGCCGGGATGATTCGCGGGCACGAGCCGAAACGCGAGCACGCCCAGCAGTCCGAGCACCGCTGACGTGGCTGGCCCCGCGGCTTCGACCAGCCCTTCGCGAAACGCGTCCGTGCCCAGGCCGACGAAGCGGCTCGAGCCCCCGATCACGCTGAACGTCAGCCGCTCTGCGCGTCCGCCCAGCGCGCGCGCCACCGCGAGGTGCGCCAGTTCATGCAGCACGACCGACACCAGAAAGCCCAGCCCCAGCCCGGCCGCGAGCAGCACCGGCGACGACGCGCGCCCGCTCCACAGCCCGAGCTCATGTGCGCGCTGCGAGGCGACGGCACCTACGGCCAACAGCAGCGCGCCGAGCAGCAGGCTCGGATGCACCTCGATGGAGGTGCCGCGGACCTTGCCCATGACCCACGCCGAGAACATCCCGGGCTAAGCTAGGTCCGCCCGCGTCCGCTGGCCGCTCTGGCAAGGGAGCGGGCACGGTTGCGCGCTGCGTTAGATCGCGAAGGGCGTTCCTCCGGTTGGCGATTTGGCTATAAAGCGCTCTCCTGGGCGGTGCGCACACACATGGCCATCTTCGAATTCAAGCTTCCGGACCTGGGCGAGGGCGTCGTCGAGGGCGAGATCGTGAAGTGGCTCGTCAAGGAAGGCGAGCCGCTCGCGGAGGACCAGGGCGTCGTCGAGTTGATGACGGACAAGGCCACGGTCGTCGTGCCCAGTCCGAAGAAGGGCAAGGTGCTCAAGCTGCACGGCGCCGAAGGCCAGATGGCCAAGGTGCACACGCCGCTGGTCACGCTGGAGGTTGAAGGTGCCGGCGCCGCGACCGCCGCGCCCGCGCCTTCGCACGCGACCGCTGCGGCGGCTGCGGCGGCTGTCGTCGCCGCGCCGGCTGCCAAGCCCAAGAGCGACGCCAAGGTTCTCGCCACGCCGGTCACCCGCCGCATGGCGCGCGAGCACGGTCTCGATCTCGGGGCCATTGCCGGCAGCGGTCCCCAGGGTCGCGTGACCAAGGCCGACGTCCTCTCCGCGCTCTCTGGCAACGGCGCGACGGCGAAGGGGCCGCAGCTCTCCGCGCAGACCGCGAAGTCGTGGGCGCCCATGGCCGCGCAGGTTGGCGACCAGCGGATCCCGCTGCGTGGCCTGCGCAAGCGCATCGCCGCGAAGATGGTGGAGAGCAAGTTCACCGCGCCGCACTTCACCTTCGTCGAGGAGGTCGACTGCACGGCGATGGTGGCCCTGCGCGCGCGCATCAACGCGCAGCTCAAGGCCGCGGGCGATCCGTCGAAGCTCAGCTTCCTGCCCATCATCGCCAAGGCGTGCGTGGCCGCGCTCCGCAAGTTCCCCACGCTGAACGCGAACTTCGACGAGGCCGCGCAGGAGCTGGTGGTCAAGGGCAGCTTCAACATCGGCGTGGCCGTGGCCACCGAGGACGGCCTCATCGTCCCCGTGGTGAAGGCCGTGGAGCACAAGAGCCTCCGCCAGATCGGCGACGAGGTGGAGCAGCTGGCGAAGGCCGTCCGCGAGAAGCGCGCCAAGAACGACGACCTCACCGGCGGCACCTTCACCATCAGCTCGCTCGGCCAGACCGGCGGCCTGATGGCCACGCCGATCATCAACCACCCGGAAGTGGCGATCCTGGGCGTGCATCGGATGCGCGAGCGGCCCGTTGTCCGGGATGGAAAGATCGAGATTGGCCAAGTGATGAACCTCTCGCTCTCGTTCGATCACCGGGTCATCGACGGCGCCATCGGCGCGGACTTCACCTACGCGCTCATCAAGTACCTCGAGAACCCGGAGCTCATGCTCCTGGAGATGACGTGAAGCTCGCTCTCGCCCTCGCCACGCTGCTGGTCGCCGCCCCCGCGTTCGCGCAGGACGACGAGCCTGCCCACGCCCGCCCCGTTCGTCCGGGCCAGTCGGGCGACAGCTCGAGCAACTCCAGCAGCGACGCGTCGAGCCCCAAGGGTGAGGCCAAGACCGAGGCGGCGCCAACGTTCCGCAAGCGCTACAGCCCGGGCTTCTCCGTCGGCGCATTGACGGTCGTGCGCAGCTACGAGGGCCTCGACGGCTCGGCGTTCGGCGTCGGCGCCGGCGTGGGCTGGGCGTGGGACCTGGTGAGCGTGGACGCGCAGGTCATCCAGAGCGTGGCCGTGGTGGGCGAGCGCAAGCCCACGGAGCTCAAGCTCAACGCCGACTACGCCTTCGCCACCTTCGGCGGCTTCTCGGTGCTCGGCCTGCTGGGGCTCGACTACACCCTCAACGGCCCGGACCGGCAGACCACGCACGTGCCCGGGAACCTGTTCGGCCCTGAGATGGGCATCGGCGCGCGCTACCGGTTCATGCCGCTCTTCGACATCGTTGCGTACTGGACGGCGGAGACGGTGGCGGCGCGAAACGGGCCGCAGCGCATGTTCTTCGAGCCGGGCGTGATCGCCGCGGTCCAGGTCCACCCGTTCGGGTCGGACGAGTAGGCGCTCGCCCGTCCAAAAGGGGCGCGGCGGCGGCTCTCGGGTTAAGCTGCCCAAGCCGTGAGCCGCGACGAAGCCCGAGAGCACATCCGCGCCGCCCAGGAGGCGGAGATCGCGGGAAACAAGGAAGGCGCCGTCCGGCACCTGGAGCGGGCCGCGCTGGCCTACGTCCGCGTGGGCCTGCACTCGCGCGCGGCGAACATGTACCGCAACTGCCTGCGGCTCCAGCCCTCGCGCGAGGACCTGAAGGAGGCGCTCTCCAAGGCCGAGTCGTGGGCCGACGGCCAGCGCGCCAAGGCCGACGGTGGCGGCAGCCCGGGTCCTGTCGTCTCGTCCGAGGGCTTCGACGCGCTCGCCATTCCCCGCGGACCGCAGCGCATGCTCCCGGGCCTCGAGGCCTGGTGCTCCTTCTGCTGCCGGCCGACGAACGAGGTGGGCGAGCTCGTTGCCGGCCCCGCGGGCGCGTTCATCTGCGCCGAGTGCGTGGGCCAGAGCGGCGAGCTCCTGGGCCTCGAGAAGTCTGCGCCGTCGAAGGCCGAGACGCCCAGGGCGGTCGTCGTGGAGCTGCCGGTGGCGCCGAAGCTGGAGGCGCCCGTCGTGCGCGAGAGCACCAGCCTCTTCGCGCGCACGACCGTCGAGGCCGCGCTGCGCAAGCCTCGTTCGTGGCTGGGGCCCGAGCCGGTGCTGCTGGCCGCGCGCTCGGCCGTCGCCGGACGCGGGCCGGCCATCGTCATCGTGGGACCCGAAGGCACGGGCAAGACTGCCTTGCTCGACACGCTGGGCGACGAGCGCCCCGAGCTCGCCCGCGTGGACCTCGCGCTCGGCGACGAGCTGCCCAAGCAAGGCAGCCTGCTCGTCGAGCACCTGGATCAGGCCAGCCCTCGCGTCCGCGCGGAGCTGCGCGGTCGCGCGTTCGTGGCCACCTGGCGCGCGGACGTCGAGCCGGATGCGCTGGGCGTCACCCATGGCGAGACCGAGCACGCGTTTGGCGTGGCAACGGGCTTCGCGTTGCCGCCGGAGCTCTCGACGACCGCGGCGCTCGCGCTGCCGTTGCCGGACGAGGCGCTGCTCCACAAGCTCTGCGAGCGCAGCATCGAAGAGAACGACGGCCCCATCCTCGCGCCGGCGGTGCAGGAGGCGCTGGTGAAGCGCGCGCTGGCGTCGGGGCGCGGGGCGAAGGGCTTGCTGGCGGAGCTGGGGCTCTTGCGCAGCCTGCCGCCGGGGTCGTCGATCGGGCTGTCCGGGGCGGGGGCGAAGCGTCGGAGGCGCAAGCGCCCATGAGCGATGGCGGCAGCCAGCAGCTCGAGCGGCGGGCGGCCCCAGCGCCGCAGCGCCAGCGCCGGCTTCGCGTCCACCGGCTCGGTCGCGTGGAGTACGGCGACGGCTTGCGGCTCATGGAGGGCTTCGCCCGGGCGTTGAAAGAGCGCGCGCTTCGCGAGGACGTGCTGCTGCTGCTCGAGCACCCGCCGGTGGTCACGCTCGGGCGTGGCGCCGACGACACCAACCTGGTCTTTCCCCGCGAGGCGCTGGCCGCTCGCGGCGTGGAGGTGCACGACACCAGCCGCGGCGGCGACGTGACCTTCCACGGGCCCGGGCAGCTCGTCGCGTATCCGATTTTCGATTTGAACCCCGACTGGCGCGACGTGCACCGCTACGTGAGCGCGCTCGAAGAGGCCGTCATCCTCACCTGCGCGGACTTCGGGGTGACGGCGTTCCGCGTGCAGGGCTGGCGCGGCGTCTTCGTGGGCGAGCCGGGCAAGCTGCGCAAGATCGCCGCGGTGGGCGTGCACCTCTCGCACTGGATCAGCACGCACGGCCTCGCGCTGAACGTGTCGACGGACCTTTCGCAGTTTCAGCTCATCGTTCCCTGCGGCATCAGCAGCAAGGACGCGAGCGTCACGTCGCTCGCGCAGGAAGCCGGCCGGCCGATCTCCATGCGCGACGTGGAAGGCGCGTTGGTGAGGCACTTCTCGGCGCTCTTCGCGGCCAGCCCGCGCGAGCGTCGGCCGGACCGGCGCACGGTGAGCGTGAGCGTGCTGCGCCAGAGCGAGAAGGGCGTCGAGGCGCTCTTGCTCTATCGGCATCCGCACCGCGGCGGCTTCTGGCAGCCGGTGACGGGCACGGTGGAGCAGGGCGAGACGCCGATGCAGACCGCGCACCGCGAGCTCATCGAGGAGACGGGCATCGTCGGGCTGACACCGATCGATTTGAACTACAAGCACGCCTTCGCCTTCGAAGGTCGCGGGCGGCCGATGCCGCGCGTCTTCGAGGAGACGGCGTTCTGCGCCAAGGTGGAAGGCGAGCCGCGCGTCATCCTCGACGAGCGCGAGCACGAGAAGCACCAGTGGCTGCCCTTCGACGAAGCCGTCGAGCTGGTGCCGCACCTGGGGCTGAAGAAGGGGATGCGGCTGGCGAAGGCGCGGCTGTTCCCCGAGACCTGATCAGACCTCGATGAGCTCGAGCTCGCGCGCGGCGGTCGTCGCGGGGAACTCTTCGCGCGTGTTGGCCACGATGGCCTCCAGCGCGTCATCGCCGCGCGAGGGATCGTGGTGGCAGAGGATGAGGTTCTTCACGCCGGCCGACTTGGCGACCTTCACCGCGAACTCCGGCGTGGAGTGCCCGAAGCCGCGCTTCGAGCCGCCAACTTTCCCGAGGTACTCGTCGGGCGTGTACATCGCGTCGATGATGAACCAGTCGGCGCCGCGCGCGAACGCCTCCACCCGCGCGTCGCCAGCGCCGCCGTCGTGCTCCACGTCGGTGCAGTAGCAGATGGCCTTGCCGCCCAGCTCGAACCGGTAGCCGAGCGAGCCGCCCGGGTGGTTGAGCGCCGTCGTCCGAACGGTGGCCTCGCCGAACTTGAGCGTCTGCTCGGGCAGAACATCGCGGAAGTCGAGCTGCGCCTGGATGACCTCGAGGCCGACCGGGAAGTAGGGCCGCACCATCTGCCCGGCGAGCACTTCGCGCACCGGCTTGCCCTCGTAGGGCGGGCCGTAGATGGCGAAGCGGTTCTTGGGGTTGTACATGGGCCCGAAGAAGGGCAGGCCCTGCACGTGATCGTAGTGGTAGTGCGTCATGAGCACCGTGGCCGCGTGCGGCCCGAAGCCCAGCGCCTCGCCCAGCGGCCGCAGCCCCGAGCCCATGTCCACGATGAAGAGCTCGTCGCCAGCGCGCACCTCCAGGCACGGCGTGTTGCCGCCGTAGCGCACGGTCTTCGCGCCCGCTGAAGGCAGCGAGCCGCGCACTCCCCAGAACCTGAACGCCAGCCTCGACATTCGAGAGGTCGTTCCCCAAGGCGCGCGTTCGGCGCGCCGGATGCAGCCTATCCCGCCTTGGCCCCGGAGTCGTCGTCGTCGTCGCGCAGCACGTCGAGCAGGTGCCCGGTGCGGTCGCGCTTCACCTTGAGGTAGTTGATGTTGTGCGGGGTGGCCGCGGCCAGCGCGGGCACCCGGCGCCGAACCGGAATCCCCGCGTCCACCAGCCCGGCGATCTTCAGCGGGTTGTTGGTGATGAGGTCCACCGAGCGGACGTGGAGGTGACGCAGGATGTCGGCGGCCACGTCGTAGCGGCGCAGGTCGTCGGGCAGGCCCAGCGCGCGGTTGGCGGCGTAGGTGTCGGCGCCCTGGGCCTGCAGCGCGTAGGCGCGGATCTTGTTGCCCAGGCCGATGCCGCGGCCTTCCTGGCGCAGGTACACCAGCACTCCGTGTCCCGCGGCGACCATGGTGTCCAGGCCGCGCTCGAGCTGCTCGGCGCAGTCGCACTTGAGCGAGCCCAGGACTTCAGAGGTCAGGCACTCGGAGTGGACGCGCACCGGCACGCCCTCGCGATCGGCGACTTCGCCAATCACCAGGGCCACGTGCTCGCTGCCGTCGCGCTTGTCGCGGAAGACGTGGCAGGCGAACGTGCCGCGCTGGGTGGGGAGGGGCGCCTGGGCGTACGGCTCGGCGTTGCTGGCGCGCGCCACCCGGACGGGCTTGGTGCGCTTGGCCGGCGGCCGGTTCCTGGTGCCGTTCTTGCCCACGAGCCACCTGTCGCGCCTACCACTCGCGTCAAATACGACAGGCTAGATCGGGATTGAGGCCTTGAACAGCATCACCGACCGACGGGGCGCGGCGTGCGGCCCTCGCGCGCGGCGGGCTTTGCCGGCGTGGACTGCGTCGTTGCCGTGGCGGCCTGGCGAGCGAGCGCCTGCTTGAGCTGCGTCTCGACCTTGGCGTTGAAGGCCGGCGAGGGCGCGGCGTTGAGGGCGACGGCGACGGCGAGGGCGGCGAGGGTCATGGCGGGCTCCGACGCGGCGTTTCGTGCCGCATGTGCGACACGGTACGACAGCGCTGTAGCGCGTCCAGTTTTCGGCCGGGCTACTTCCGCGCGGCCCGCACGCTCGCCGCCATTGCGCCCGCGTTGTCGCCGGTGTCGTCGTCGGGGACGAAGAGCACCACCTGCGCGGGGTTCTCGAGCGTCACCTTCTCGCCCGAGCGCAGCACGCCATGGGTGAGGTCGGGGTTCTTCTCCAGCGCCTTCAAGTCGACGGTGCCGTCGTACCAGTAGATGGCGCGATCGACGGCGCCCTGGCCGGGACCGAACTCGGCCTTGCCCTGGAGCTCCAGCTGCAGCGCGGTGCGTTCGCCGAGCCCGGTGAAGCGCGCGCCGCGGGCGCTGTCGGGGAACACGGCGTTCAAGCGCGCGTTCACCTGCAGGTTGATGAGCGTCTTGCCGTCGCTCGCGGTGAGCGTCATCGCGCCCGAGTTGTCGCCGGGCGTGGGGTCGACCACGAAGCCGTAGAGCACCCGCGTGTCGGTGATCTTGATGCTGTCCCTGGGGCCAATCCAGCCGAACGCCGGACCGCCGCCGGAGCGCGTGCGCTCGAGGAAGTAGAAGCAGCCGCGCGTGCGCGTGACGTCGTCCAGCGCGGCCGCGCCCTCGACGGTGAGCTTGTAGGTCTTGGCCGGATCGAGCCGGGTGCGCGCCGCCCGCGAGGCCGGGATCGACAGCGCGATGGCCGCGGCCTCGAGGCGCAGCTCGGTGTTGGCCATCGTCGCCACGGGCGCGGTGAAGCCAGGCGCGGGCACCTCGTCGCGCGCGCTGCGATCGTCGGTGGTGCCGAGCGCCTCGGGCGGCTTGCCGTCCTCGATGGGCGCGGGCTCCATCACCGCCTCCACCGAGACCGTCTCGCCGCGCAAGGGCTCCACCTGCTTGCTCCACGTCTTCATCCCCGGCGTGGAGAGCTCGATGAGGTGCGGCCGGTCCGCGGGGATGTCGGTGATCGTGGTGGGCGTGTGCTTCTGGGTGGGCACGCCGTCGAGCTTCACCTCGACGCCTGCGGGCGCGCTGGTGATCTTGATCGCATAGCTGCTCGCGCGGCCGAGGAAGAGCACCGCGCCGCCACCGAGTGCGGCCGCGGCCACGAAGCCGCCGACGGCAACCAGCAGCTTGACGCGCGTGCCCCGGAAAGCCGAGCGCGTGTGGTGCGGTGCGGTGTGGTTGTCGGTGAACTCGGCCACGCGCGAGATGCGCTGCACCTTGGCGCTGCGGCGGTCGGCGTTGGTTATCTCGCTGACGTCGTCCGGGTCCGCCATGGGCACGGGGGGCGCGCGCGTGAGCTCGGAGTCCTTCCAGCGGTTGAGCTGCTCCATGAAGCTCGAGGGCAGGCTCACCTCGCGGCCTTCTTGCGCGAGCTCCTCGCTGAACAGGTAGTCGACGAGCTGCGCCAGGCTGTGCTGGTTGAACCGGGGCGACACGGCCACCAGGTACTCGGTGAGCGCCTCCTGGAACGCGAGCGAGCTCGCGTAGCGATCCTCGCGATTCACCGCGAGCGCCTTGAGGAGGATGCCCTCGAGCTTGGGGTCCACCTCGGGGTTGATGCTGCTCGGCTTGGGAAAGTCGCCGCGGACAATCTTGTTGAGCACCTCGACCATCTTCCCGTCGAAGGGCAGCCGCCCGCAGACCATCTCGTAGAGCACGATGGCGGTGGCGAAGACGTCGGAGCGGCCGTCGAGATCCTTCGCGCGCGCCTGCTCGGGCGAGAAGTACACGTACTTGCCCTTGATGGCGCCGGCCTGGGTCTTGTCGGCGTCGCTGGCGCTGCGCGCCTTGGCGATGCCGAAGTCGACGATCTTCACCTGGCCTTCGTACGAGACGATGATGTTCTGCGGCGAGACGTCGCGGTGGACGATGTTCAGCGGCCGCTGCTGCTCGTCCACGCGCGTGTGTGCGTAGTGCAGCCCGCGGCACATCTCCGTGGCGATGAACACCGCGTACGGCGGCGGCACCCGCAGGCCCTTCTCTCGCGCGCGCCGGAGGATCTTGGAGACGGTCTGGCCGTGCACGTACTCCATGGCCAGGAAGTACTCGCCGTCGATCTCTCCGAAGTCGAAGACCTGGGCGATGTTGCCGTGCGAGAGGCCCACCGCGATCTTCGCCTCGTTGATGAACATGGAGACGAAGCTGCGGTTGCCTGCGTAGTGCGGCAGGATCTTCTTGATCACCACCTGCTTGGTGACGCCGGCCGCTGCCACGTACTTGGCGCGATAAATCTCCGCCATGCCCCCGGCGGCGATGCGCTCGTAGAGCAGGTACTTTCCAAACGGAGAGCCAGGCATTGGGGCCCGCGCGCGGACACGCGTTCGCAGGCGGCACGAACGATAGCAAACGCCCCTTCAAAAGCCATCGTGCGCGTGGGGTCCAAGGTCCTGATACCCGCGGTGGATTCGGTTCGCCCGAGCGGGGATACTCGGTCGCGGCATGCGCATCGGGGACGTCATCGCCGACAGGTTCGAGCTGGAGAAGCTCGCCGGCACGGGCGGCATGGGCGCCGTGTACCGCGCCCGCGACCGCCAGACGGGCCTGCCGGTGGCGCTGAAGAGCCTGCACGATCCCGGCGGTCGGCACGCGGAGCGATTCCTGCGCGAGGCGCAGGTGCTGGCCACGCTCAACCACCCCAACATCGTCCGCTACGTGAGCCACGGCCGCACCGACAAGGGCGAGCTGTACATGGCCATGGAGTGGATCGAGGGCCACAGCCTCTCGCAGCGCATCGCGGATGCGGGCGGCCTCAACGTGCCGGACTCGCTCGCAGTGGCCAGCCAGCTCGCGAGCGCGCTCGCGTTCGCGCACGCGCGCGGCATCATCCACCGGGACATCAAGCCGTCGAACGTCTACGTGCTCGACGGCACCTGGGTGCCCAAGCTCCTCGACTTCGGCATCGCGCGGCTGGCGCAGGCGGCGCGGCTCACCAGCAACGGCATGATGCTGGGCACGCCGGGCTACATGGCGCCGGAGCAGACGCGCGGCGCGGCGAGCGTGTCGGCGCGCGCGGACGTGTTCTCGCTCGGCTGCTTGCTCTTCAAGTGCCTCACCGCGCGGCCGCCCTTCATTGGCGACGACATGCGCGGGCTCATGGCCCAGGTGCTCTTCGAGCCCGCGCCGCGCGTGGCCTCGCTCAAGCCCGAGATCCCGCCGGCCCTCGACGCGCTCGTGGATCGCATGCTCGCGAAGGAGGCCTCGCAGCGGCCGGCGGACGGCGCGGTGGTGCTCGCGGAGCTGCGTTCAATTGCCACGGGCGTTCCTGGCGCGGACTCGCCGGCGTTCGAGGTGCCCGAGGCGCTCGGCGACGGCGAGCTGCAGTGGATCTGCGCGGTGCTCGCGCGCGCGCCCAAGCCGAGCGCGGAGAGCTTGAAGGGCACGCTGCCGCCGGAGCACGCGCGTGCCACCGAGCAGCTCGTGCCCATCGCGCGGTTTCCGGATCCCAAGCGGCCGCCGGCAGCGACGCATCTGGAGCTCCCGCGGAGCGCGTCGGCGTTCGAGATCCCGCAGGCTCAGGAGGGCGAGGTCTCGCCGGAGATCGGCACCGTCGTCGACAGCGCGGGGAGCGCGCCGCAGGAGCTCACCGACGCGTTGCGTCCGTACGACGCCGAGGTGGATCAGCTCGCCGACGGCTCCTTGCTCACGACTCTGGGCGACGACGCGGATCCCGTGGCGCTCGCGTGTCGCGCGGTGCGGTGTGCGCAGGCGCTCGTGGCGCGCCAGCCGCAGCTCCGCGTGGTGATCAGCACCGGCCGCGCGCTGCGCTCGGACCATCCTGGCGTCGGGCCCGCGCTCGACCGCGCCGCCGCGCAGCTTCGCAACCTGGTGCACGGGCCGCCGGGCGTGCGCATGGACATCACCACCGCGCAGCTCGTGCGCGGGCGCTTCGCCATCAACGTGGCCGTTCAGCCGCCCTCGCTCGAAGGCGACGCAGATCCCCTGGCCGTGCCGCACTCGCCGCTGCAGGGCCGCGAGCGCGAACTGGGCAAGCTCTTCGACTTCGCGACGCGCTCGGTGGCTTCGGGGCGCGTTCGCTGGAGCCTGCTCGTCGGCGCGCCGGGCGTGGGGCTTACGCGCGTGCTGCGCGAGGTGCGGCGGGGGCTGGCCGAGAAGGCGCCGCGCGCGAAGGTGTGGGCCGTGGGCGCGGATCCGGCGGAGACGCACACGCCCTTCGCGCTGGTGCGGCGGATCCTGGCGGCGGGCGGGGTCGATGCCGAGCACCGGCGCGCGTTCGACACCCAGAGCGCCGGCGGCGCCCCGGCGCCCGATCTCGTTGGCGGTCTGGTGGAGCTGCTCCGTCGCGCGAGCCATGCGCAGCCGCTGGTGGTGCTCATCGATGATCTCGACCGCGCGGACCCGGCCTCGCTGGCGCTGCTCGCGCGCGCGCTGCCCGCGGAGGCGCCGCTGCCGGTGGCCGTGATTGGCGTGGGACGTCCGCTCGTCGTGAAGCGGTTGGAGCCGCTCGGCGTCTCGGGCGAGCTGCGCGAGCTGGAGCCATTGCCCGCGTCCGCGGCGGCGCAGATCGTCCACGACTGCAGCCGCGGCAAGCTCGCGGGCGACGCGCTCGAGGACGTGGTCCGGCTCGCCAACGGAAATCCCTGGATGGTCCGCGCGCTCGTCGAGGGCGGCGCGGTGCTCACCCCGGGCGGCTTCCCCGAGCCGGCGCTCGCCCGGACCGCGGCGCGGTTGGAGGCGCTCGGCGCCGAAGGCCGACGCGTGCTGCGCGCAGTGTGCATCTGGGACGGCGACATCTCACGCGGCGATCTGGGGGCGCTCCTCGGCGGCGCCGCGAGCGACCCGGCCGTGGATGCGCAGCTCGAGCACCTCGTCCGCGGCGGATACCTGCAGCGGCGCGGGGATGGCGGGCTCTGGGGTGAGGCCACCTACCGCATCGCCGAGCCCATCGTCGCGGCGGCAGCGCAGGCGTCGTTCATCGAGAGCGACCGCGCGCTCGCGCATCGGCTCGCGGCCACGCGGCTGGAGCAGCGCGCCAATCCCGATGCATCGCAGATTGCGCACCACTGGGAGCAGGCCGGCCAGCCCGGGCGCGCCGCCGAGCACTTCCGCCGCGCCGCCGCCGCGAGCCTGGCCGCCGACGACCTCGAGTCTGCCGCGCGCTACGCCGACCGCGGCCTGCGCGGCGCCAGCGATGCGAGCTTGCGTGTGCCGCTCTTGTCGCTGGCGGCGGAGGCGCACCTCGGCCTGGGCGAGCTGGGCCCGGCGGTCGATGCCGCGGCGGCGATCTTGTCGGCGAGCTCGCCGTCTTCAGCGGGCTGGGCGCGCGCGGCCCTGCAGCTCGCGATGGCAGGCGCCGCGGCCCACGACGCGGCTCGCCTCGCCGCCCTGGCCGATGCGCTACTCGGGCTTCCCGTCTGGGCCGAGGCGAGCGCCGCGTGCGCTGCGGCCCTGGCCGCGAACGCGCTCTCGGACCTCGGCGATCTCGCGCGTGCGAGCGCGCTCGAGAAGCGGCTGCCCGCGCGACCCGAAGATGGCCACGACCCGCTCTCGACGGCCGCGCGCCTGCTCGTCGACGGCGCCCGGGCCGCGCGCACCGGCGAGTGGCCGCGCGCGCACGTCACCTTCCGCGCGGCCGCCCAGGCCCTCACCGGCGCGGACGAGCCGCGCCTCGCGCTCTGTGCCCACCTCCGCGCGGCGTCGGCGCTGGGGCAGGGCGCGGTGCTGGAGCAGGCCGAACCCGCGCTGCGTCGGGTGCGGGCCCAGGCCGAGCGCGACGGGCTCCGGCTCCTCGAAGGTCCTGCCGCGCTCGCGCTCAGCCAGGTGCTGCAGCTCGCGGGCAAGCTCGAAGAGGCCGAGGAGCGGCTCGAGGAGGCGCTGCAGCTCGGCGCGGCGCATGGCGCGGCCATGCTCCGGGGCGAGGCGCTGCGCGTTCGCGCGGAGCGTCACCTCGTCGCGGACCGGCTCGCCGAGGCCTACGCGGACGCCGTCGAGGCCGAGGGCCAGCTCTTGCGCTTCCCCGCGCGGCGGCTCCGAACGCAGGCGCTCCTGGCGCTGGTGCGGGCGCAGCAGGGCGAGCTGTCTGCCGCGCTCACGCTCCTGCGCGCGTCCATCGGCCAGCTCGACGCCCTTGGCCAGGAAGCGGGCGAGGTGGAGCTCGCGGTGCGGCACGCGGCGGCGGAGGTCTTCTTCCGCGCGGGCCTGCGCGACCTCGGTCGGCAGCAGCTCTCGCGTGCGCGCGAGCGCATCGCCGCTCTGGTGAAGGCGTCCGAGCCCGCGTGGCGCGAGGGGCTCTCACGGCAGCCTCATGTCCTGCGCCTCGCCGAGCTTGCCGCAGAGTGGCTCGGCTGACATTCGGTCGGCGGCCCGCAAGGCCAAATGCTTGGGCGATGGCGCGCCGCAGGCGATGATGTGACCCGATGACGCAGCTCTGGCGGCGACACACCTCGGAGATCGAGCAGGTCCGGCGCCCCGGGCTTCGACTCTTGCCGGCCATGCTCGTCGGCGTGGGCATCGCCGGATTGGTGGCCTACTTCGGCCTGGGCTTGCGGCCCGCGGCGAACATCGCTGTGCCGGAGGTGGAGATCCGCGTGGAGGGCGAGTCGCTGCGGCTGCCCGACGGCACGAGCTGCGCGGTGGCCAAGCGCGGCTGCGAGAGCGCGCTCGCACACCTGCCGCGCACGCAGCGGATCCGCGTGGTGGCCCCGCCGGAGGCGCTCTTTGCGCTCGCAGCGCCGGTGTTGACCATGGCCGCCCGCGATCACCGCGAGGCCACGCTCGAGGCCGGCACGGGGCCGGTGCCCGTGGAGCCTGTGCTCCCCGACGACATGAAGGGCTGGGCCGACCTCAACCCCGACGCGCCCGGTGTGCGGCTGCGGGTGATCATCAAGAACGACGGCATCTGGATTGGCTCGGTGGCCGGCAAGGTGCTCGGCGCGGATCCGCGCGGGCCGTCGCTGGTGCCCACGCCCGCGGGCCAGGACTACGCGGGGCTGGCGCAGAAGCTCCGGTCGGTGCGCACGAACATCCAGGACACCGAGGACGCGTGCGGCCTTCTGCCCGCGCTGGATACGCCGGTCGGCGACGTGGTCCAGGCCGTCGACGCCATCCACGGCACGTTCAAGCACGTGCTCCTGGCCGTGCCGAAGTAACCTTCTTGTTACGTCGCAGGAGCAGCAGCGCGAGCGCCAGCAGCGGCGCGGCGCCGGACGTCGAGCCGCAGCCGCAGCCGCCCTTCACCGACGTCGTGGGGTTGCTGGCGATGCACGGCTGCCACACGCCGGCCTGGCAGCTCTGGTTTCCCGGGTTTCCGCCCGCGACGCAGGACTGGGTGAGCGCGCCGCCGTCCGCGCCGTCGTCGACGAGGCCGTCGCAGTCGTTGTCCTTGCCGTCGCAGAGCTCGGGCGCGCCGGGAAACACGCTCGGATCGCTGCCTGCACAGCCCGCATCGACGACCTGGATCGTGGCCACGAAGGATGGTCCGAACGCGCAGGGCGACTCGGTGAGCGCCCAGGTCTCGCTCTGCGTCCCGCCGGCGGGAGCGGTGATGGTGATATCCACATCCGACGTGCTCCCTGGCGCGACGCTTGCTGGCAGCGGCACGCTCGACGGGCCCAGGTCGGCGCCGCCCTGCTTCACGAGCGCGTAGCTCGCGTCCCAGCTCGAGTTGCCGCTGTTCTGCAGGTGGAAGGTGACCGTTCCTTGCGCGCCGGGCGCGAGCTGTACGGTCTGCGAGGTCGCGCCAACCGCAGTGATCGCGTTGCCGCGCTGGCACTCGTCGCAGTGGATGGTCGCGGGATCGGGCACGTCGCTCACGGTGCAACCCGAGCTCGCGCAGATGTTCGACGGATCCGGTAACGATATATCTAAACCAGTCCACCGCCTGGTGCCGCTGTCGACGGGCGGGTTGGCCGCGTAGCCGAGCACGATCTCCTGGTACGGGTAGCTGCCGCGCGAGAGCCCGTTGGGGCTGCGGTACGTGGGCCGGCCCGCGGGGAAGTTGGGGTTGTTGGGGTTATTCACCCAGCCGAAGCCGTTGTAGGCCCAGATGGCCATGTACCAGTCCTCGGCGACCTCGGGGTTGTTGTCGCCGACGCACGGCGTGGCCGCCCACTTCTCGAGCAGGATTTCCGCGCCGGTGCCGATGTTGTACGCGGGCGAGCCCGCCACCTGCGCGGGATCGAAGCCGGCGCCGCCGCCCATGCCGCTGGTGACCTGCATGATCCCGTAGCCGCAGTCGAAGCTGATGAGCGTGCTCCCCGACTGGCCGCAGCTCCCGCAGAACTGCTGCCAGTCGCTCTCCACCTGCGCGATGGACTTCAAAATCACGCACGGGATGGTCGCGTTCACGTTCGTGGGCGGGTTCGGCTTGTGGCAGCCGTTGTGGATTTGCCGGTAGGTGGGCGCACCGCTGCCGAGGCCGTTCTGCGCGGCCGCCTCGAGGATCGGGGTGAGGTCGGTGAAGCACGGCTCGGTGCCTGTGGCCGCCGCCTGCGGGCAGCTCGAGTGATCCGCACCGCACTGCGCGCGCGCCGCCGCAGGGAAGAGCAGGGCGAGCGAGACGACGAGGACGCGCTTCACTTCGCCGCCTCGGCGAACCCGAAGACCTCGAAGTGCCCAATCACCGGCAGCTCGGTGGGCGTGGTGCCGTGGACGACGATCAGCGCCTGGCGTTCCGGCAGCTCCTGGCGCACGGCGAGCTCGGAGCCGTCGTGGTTTGCCGCCAGCGCGAACGCGCGGCCCTCGATGAGCGGCTCGTCCTTCAACATCAGCATGTCGCCCTTGGGCGTGCCGATGGTGAACGCGATGCCTTGCGGTGCACCGAGCGGCGCGAGGTGATCGCTCGGGTCCTTGATCAAAATCTTCGACTGGCCGGTCGTGAGCTCGAGCGCCTCGATGCCGTAGGTCTTGGTCATCGGGCCGATCAGCGTGGCGTAGATGAGCCGATCGCCGGCGACATTGAAGTCGCGCGCGAACGGCCCGTGTACGAGCTGCGCCACCTGCGCGAGCTCGCCGCCTGTGACAGGCACGCGCCAGATTGACGCGCCCGTCGCATCGACGCGATAGAGCAGCACCTGACCGTTCCAGATGCCGGCGAGGTTCACGCCGATCGCCTCGACGCTCGCGAGCTTCTTTGGCTTGCTGTTCGGCGCTGCGCTCCAGATCTCCGTGGTCGTGGTCGAGAGCTGGCCTTTTTCCTTCGGCTCCGTCGTCTTCGCGATGCGCACGAAGATCGTATGGCCATCGGCCGTGGCACGCGGACGCTCGACGCCGAGCACGTCGCTCGCGAGCTTCTTCACCGCTCCGGTCGCGAGGTTGATCGCCGAGAGCTCGCCGGTCTTCGTGCGCGGCGAGAGAACCGTGACCGCGAACGCCCACTTGCCATCGGGCGAGACCGAGCCTCGCGGCGTGTAGTCGGGCGCCGTCGAGAGGGTGGCGAGCTTGGTGACGCCACGCTCGGTGGCAAAGCCGATCGTCGCAGTCGCCGCATCCGGCGCTTGCTGCGCGATGACGAGTCCTTCGGGGGCCGCAGCGAGCAGCGCGGCCGTGAGCAAGCTGATCATGCGCGGCAGCTTCTCAAGAAGCCGCGCGCGCCGACAAGCGCCTCAGCTCTTGGTGGCCTGCTCGCGCCAGTACTTCTGGCCTTCCTCGGGCAGCGCATCGACCGGGTCGTAGTACTCGTAGCGCCGGGTGAGCGCGTCCGGGTCGTTGATCTCGATGCCGGTGCGGTAGTTCTTGGTCCAGTACGAGATGCCGCGCGTGCGGTCGTACTCGGCCACCTGGTGCACCCAGCGCTTTCCCACGTACGGCACGTCGCAGACGATGCGCGGAGTGGCGAAGCCGGGCAGGTAGCCCATGATGTCGTGCTGGAGCTCCTGCGCCTTGGCCAGCGGCACGCGCCAGTGCTCCGAGTTGGGGATCATGTCGCACATGTAGAAGTAGTACGGCGTGATCTTGGCGTGGTCCTGCAGCGTGAAGCAGAGATCGAGCAGGTCCTTGGCGGAGTCGTTCACGCCGCGCAGCAGCACGCCCTGGTTGCGGACGTCGCGGAAGCCCATCTCCAGCAGCTTGCGCACGGCCTTGCCCACCAGCGGCGTGAGCTGACGCACGTTGTTCACGTGCGTGTGCAGCGCGAGGCTCACGTCATTCGCGCGCGCCTTCTTGGCGAGGCGGTCCATGCCCGCGAGCACGTCGTCCTGCAGGAAGTGCTGCGGGATGCCCATCAGGCCCTTCGACGCGAGCCGGATGTCGCGGATGTTGGGCAGGTCCATCAGCGCCGAGACGAACGGCTCGAGCTGGGTGATGGCCATGTTGGCGATGTCGCCGCCGGAGACGACGACGTCGCGCACCTGCGGCGTCTTCTTCAGGTACTCGAGGATCTGCGCGTGGCGCTCCTTCTGCGGCACGCCAAACTTGTGCTTCTCGACCTGGGGCACGTCATTGCCCACCAGGTCCATGCGCGTGCAGTGGCCGCAGTACTGCGGGCACGTGCTCAGCATCTCCGCGAGCACCTTGGTCGGATAGCGGTGCGTGAGGCCTTCCACGACCCACATGTCTGCCTCGTGCAGCGAGTCGCGCGAGGCCTTGGGGTGGTTCGGCCAGTCGGTCAGGCGATCGGCGAACGCGGGCAGCATGTAGCGACGAACGGGATCGTTCCAGAGGTCCTTCTCGTTCATCGTGTTCAGCATCTGCGGCGTGATGAGGATGGACATCGTGGCGCGCTCTTTTTGATCGCGCTCGATGCTCGCCAACAGATCCGCGGGGAGCAGCTCGCCCCAGACCTTGGGCAGGTCCTTGGCGAACTTGATGGTGTGCTTGCGCTGCCAGAGTGCGCTCTCCCAGTCGGCGGCGGAGACGTCCTTGTACCCCGGGAGGCGGCGCCAGTCGGGCTCCTGCCAGGTGACGTCGGGCGGGTACTTGAAGGGCTGGGGCGCAGGGCCAGCCTTGGCTGCCGGCTTGGCGGCGGCAGGCGCGGTCGCGGAAGCGTCCATGGTGTGTTCGTGCCTCGTGCGCGTGCGCGCGAAGGAGTGACTCACCGTAAGAGCGCATCTGCGGCAAGTCAATGCACGTGACTGCCAATGGATTCACGACCGCGCGAAACCCCCGCTTCTCGTCTCACGCGGGGAAGGGGAGTCAAGTGAGTCACGTGCTGCTACGATGCGGGCATGACTCCGTGCCCGGTCTGCGAGACTCCCAACCCGCCGAACGCGGCGGAGTGCGCCAACTGCGGGAAGGTGTTTTTCACCGCGGCCATCGCCGACCAGCCTGCGGGCACGCTCGCCGAGCTCGACAGCGCCCGCGTGGACTCGGCGCGCATCGCGGTGGCGCCCGACGTCACGCCCGACCTCGACGTCGCCCGCGCCGCGCCCGTGCAGGTGGCCAACGACGTCACGCCGGACATCGACCTCGGCCGGAGCGCGCCCGTCGCGAACATCATCGCGGAGGCCACGCCCGACATGGAGCGCACGGCCGTCGCCGACAAAGAGTGGACCCCGGAGGCCGAAGGGCCCATCGCTTGTCGCGCGTGCGGAACGCCGCAGACCGATCCCACATCAATCTTCTGCTCCAACTGCGGTCGCCATCTGCCCGTCCGGGCGGCGATGCAGGGCGTGATCATCGACGCCATTCCCGTGAGCGGCTCACCTGCCGACAAGGTGCGGTGCTTCTCCTGCGGCGCGAAGGTGGAGCCCGCAGATCTGTGCAGCGACTGCGGGATGCCCATGCGGCGCGCGGGCGCCTGAAGCAATCGTGAGCAATTTGCCAAAATGTAAAGCCCCGGCCCGCTCGCGCGGAACCGGGGCTCACGTGACTTCTCGAAGCTCGACTAGGAGCCTGTCCGGGTAACAGCCAGCAAGCGATCGACGCCCGCACGTTGGCC